>JAYTVF010000473.1:0-10452 GCA_043744155.1 Acidimicrobiia bacterium
AGGTTGTCACCAACTTTCACCTGATGCAGGCTGTCGATGCCCGCCAACGCCAGTTGCTCACCGATATACGACGAGTTGGTGTCGACTATTTGCCCGAGCAATAACTCGGTTCCGATCGCAACTACTTCACACCGCATGAGTCTGCTTTCTTGCCGCAAAGAGATACTGAGCACCGCTGAGGAGGGTGAGTACTACCGCCACCCAGAGCAGGGTAAGCCAAATGGCACGACCGTGTATTGCGGTCAGCGGCAACAACGCGAAACCCACGGCGAACTGTTGGCAGACCGTCTTCATCTTTCCGAGCTTCTTCGCCGGCACGCTCACGCCCTGGGCGCCAACCACCGTTCGATACAGACTGATGGCCACCTCACGAACCGCAATGATTGCGACCGGAACGACCCAGAGGACGCCCTCGCTTACCAGGGTGAACATCGCGCCGAGCACCAAAATCTTATCTGCCAACGGGTCGAGGAAAGCCCCGGAGGCCGTCACCCCCTGGCGACGGGCTACCCATCCATCAATGCCATCGCTGGCGCACAGCACGAACCACAGGGCCAAGGCCACCCACGACCCCTGTTTGCCGTGAATAAGCACGAACAAGACCGGAGAAATCAACACCCGACCGACCGTGATGAGGTTCGCCCAGGTGGCCACGGCATCAGGGCCGAACGAGTTCGTCATAAATCGGCAGCCACCAAGTCGGGTCCAAGAGCATCGGTGATAGTAACCCTATGGAAGGTCCCAATGCCGAGATGATCGGGAACATGCACGATGCCGTCGATTTCTGGCGCCTCGCGAAAGGTACGGCCCACACCGGCCTCATCGACAAGCACCTCGACGGTTTGGCCGATGAGGTCATCGCGGCGGGCGGCTGTGATGCGATCCTGCATCTCGCGCAATTCACCCAATCGCTCGTTCATGAGGGCCTCCGGTACGGCGCTGTCGAGCGTATAGGCATGCGTGCCTTCTTCCGGCGAGTAGGCGAAAAAGCCGCACCAGTCGAGCTGGGCCCGGTCGATAAAGGCGAGCATCTGGTCATGATCAGCCTCGGTTTCACCGGGATAGCCAACGATGAAGTTGCTACGGAAGGCGGCCTGTGGTTCACGGAGACGAATATCCTCGATACGTTTCAGGAACCGGTCGCCATCACCCCAGCGGCGCATTCGTCGCAACAACGGTTTGCTGACGTGCTGCAGTGACAGGTCGAAGTACGGCACGCCAGTGGCGAGAATGACCTCGATCAGGGCATCACTGAGATCTGAGGGGTAGAGATAGAGCAACCGGGTACGCGGTACGAGTGCGGAAACCCTTTGGACGAGATCGACGATGCTGCCTGCGCCCAGCGCCTTGTCGTCACGCCCGTAGCTCGCCAGGTCTTGGGCGACAAGCACGATCTCTTGGGTGTCGAGCACCTGCACTTCGTCGAGGATGCTCTGTACGGTACGGCTTCGCTGCGGCCCCCGGAACGAAGGGATGGCGCAAAATCCACAACTGCGATCACATCCTTCGGCGATCTTCAGGTACGCCCATGGGGCAGTGGCCTTGGGACGAGGAAGGTTCAACAGGTCAAAACTCGGCAGCGGTGCCCCACCTCGCTTGCCCGGCTTGATCGAGAGTTGTACCGGTTGACCGAACCCGGCTACCTGATCGACTTCGGGCAGCGCTTCGGCCAGTTCGGCCCCGTAGCGCTCGGCCATACATCCGGTAACGACCAACCGAGCGCCGGCTTTCCGAGCGTCCTCGAGCGCCAGCACCGTGTCAATGGATTCCTGCCGCGCTTGCTCAATGAAGGCGCAGGTATTTACCACGACCAGGTCCGCGCTCTCAGCCGATTCGGCTGCGGTCATTCCCTCGGCGGTGAACTTGCCCGAGAGTTTCTCGGAGTCCACCTGATTCTTGGGACAGCCGAGTGTTTCGATCCAGAAGCGTTCGGCCATGGCGAGAATGGTAGTGGGCGGCCCGGTGGGGCCGCCCACTCGCTGAATCAGTGCGATGGCTCAGCCGCCGAGACCACCGAGGATCGAGCTGAGGTCGAGGCCCTTGGCCGCGTTCATCAGCCCGCCGGCATCAGGGATTCCACCGTGAGGCGTGAGTTGATTGACCAGGTTCGGCAACATGCTCGCGAGGCCGCCCTTGACCTCGTCGTGCGGCATACCGGTCTCGTCGGCCATCTCATTGATGACATCGTCACCAAGCGCCGCGTGCACTTCATCGCCGGTCACGGGCTGGTTCTCGCCCGTGCCAACCCAGCTCTGTGCCTTGTCACCCAGGCCAGCCTTGCTGAAGGCGCCCATGAGGCCGCCAAGACCACCAAGCTTGCCCAGTGCACCAGAGGCACCGCCACCGAGCAACAACGGGAGCAGCATCTTGAGCAGCGGGTTGCCGCCGCCAGCGCCACCGAGCAGACCACCAAGGATGCTGCCCATCGGATTGCCGCCCGCTCCCCCGCCAAGGACCGAACCGATCACATCAGATGAGCTCGAGCCCGCAGCGCTGCCCCCACTCGCGGCGGGAGCCTTCGCTCCACCCATCGCACCCTTCAAAATATCCAGTAAACCCATGAAACAACTCCTTCGTTAGCGCAAACGCGCAGCCATGAGGCTATCGACCTAGACGACGCCGCGGTGCAATGGTCGCGAATTGGCGGAATCTTTATCCGAGTCGTTCGAATTCCTCGACCGTCATCAGTACCGTTCGCGCTTTGGATCCTTCGCTCGGACCAACGATGCCGCGCTGCTCGAGCAGATCCATGATGCGCCCGGCGCGGGCGAAGCCGACCTTCAGTTTGCGTTGCAGCATTGATGTCGAACCGAGTTGGCTGCGCACAATCAACTCCATGGCATTGCGCACGAGAGTCTCGTCGTCATCATCGTCACCACCGCTTGAGCTGCCGTAGCTGCTCAGAGCGCCACCTGCGGCGCCCTCTTCTCCGTCAACACCGGTGACGTAAGTCGGCTCCGGAGCCTGCCGACGCCAGTGGCCGACAACCTTTCGCACTTCGTCCTCCCCAACGAAGGCCCCCTGGATTCGTTGCGCCACGTTCGATGTCGGCCCGAGCAACAGCATGTCGCCTTTGCCAACCAGCCGCTCAGCACCCGGCTGGTCAAGGATGACCCGGCTGTCGGTGAGGCTCGACACCGCAAAGGCCATGCGAGCGGGGATATTGGCTTTGATCACGCCAGTGATGACGTTGACGCTGGGGCGCTGGGTGGCCACGATGAGGTGGATTCCGACGGCGCGGGCTTTCTGGGCGATTCGAGTAACACTCTCCTCGACATCTCGGGCCGCCACCATCATGAGGTCGTTCAACTCATCGACGATGATGACGATGAACGGAAGACGCTGATACTCAACCTCGGTGCCAGGCTCGGCTTCGAGTTGTCCGAGGTCGAACGCGGCGTTGTACCCGGTGATGTCTCGGAACCCAACCGCTGAGAGCAGGTCGTAGCGCCGTTCCATCTCCCGTACCGCCCATGAGAGCGCGTTGGCCGCCTTCTTTGGGTTGGTGACGGGTTGAGTCAGCAGGTGAGGCAGCCGGGCATACTGGCCCATTTCCACCTGCTTGGGGTCAATGAGGATCAGCTTCACCTGGTCGGGGGTCGTGCGCATCAAAATTGAGGTGACGATGCAATTGATACCGCTCGACTTACCGGCACCGGTCGCACCAGCGATGAGCATGTGGGGCGTGCTCGCCAGGTTCATCATGACCCCGCGGCCATCAATGCCCTTGCCGACGGCGACCTCAAGCGGATGCGTCGCTGCCTGACCATCGCGCGAATGCAGTACATCGCCGAGGGTGACCAGCACACGTTGAACGTTGGGCACCTCGACACCAATGGCCGAACGCCCAGGAATCGGAGCGAGGATTCGCACGTCGGGCGACGCCATGGAGTAGGCGATGTCCCGGCTCAGACTCATGACGCTGGCCACCTTGACGCCTTCACCCAGTTTCAGCTCGTACCGGGTGACGGTTGGCCCGCAGGTTTGCCCGATCAACTCGGTCTCGACGCCGTGGCTGGCGAGCGCCTGCTGCAACCGTCGGCCACGCTCGATGATGGCGACCATGTCGACCTGCTGCTCCGGTCGGTGCTCAAGCAGATTGTGCGGGGGCAGGCGCCACGCCCCGACCTCGACGGCTGGCCCGAGATCGAGCTTGGCCTGTACCCCTTTGACCGGCGCCACGGGCGCAAAGCCGGGGTCCGGCACAATAGGCGTGCGTTTGGCCTTGGTCGGCGACGGGGACGGGGACGACGTTCCGTCGCTCTCGGCGTCGACGTCGTACAACGCGGGTGCGGTTCGGCCCGCGTCAGGGGCAAGGTTGCCTAGGCGTTCGCTGGCCAGGGTCGACATGTTGCGAGCGACTCCCCGAGCAGCCCGAAGCCCAGGAGTAATGCCACGCGCCGTCGACTCGACCACCGTGCGCATCGAAGCTTTCGTGGCGATAAGCACCCCGACGATGAACATGGCGCCCAACATGATGATGGCGCCCGCCTTGGCCAAGGCGGTATGCAGCGGTCGGCCGATGGCCGCCCCGATGATGCCGCCGGCCCCCCGCATCTCGTCGATCTTGAGCCCGAAAAGCGGGCCCCATTGAATGTGGAACAACCCCAAAATCGACAGCACAACAAGACCAGCCCCGACAGCCAAGCGCATCGGGTGCTCCGTCTTACGGTCAGACACCACTGCGACAGCGAAGAGAGCAAACAGCAGCGGCAGTACATAGCGGCCACGGCCAACGAGCACTCCGCCTAGCCAGGCCACGCCATCACCGAACGGGCCGATGATTCTGGTATACGTGCCGAGGAAAACCAAGAGCGCCGCCACGCCCCATCCAATCGCCCGCAGGTCTGCGCTGTGGGCGGCCATCACTGGCGCGATACGACTCGGCTGCTTGCGTTTCACCGGCCGTGAAGGGCGGGCCGGTTCGGCTGCGGGTCTGGCAGGCGGCTTCCGAGCAGGCGCGGCAGGCTTCTTTCGTGCCGTAGGCCGGGACGGATTATTGGACGCCATGTCCCCACGCTAGCAATGAGGCGCGCGAGCGTTCGGACATTGATCTATGAATTCGCAGGAAATGCGGAGATGAGATGGCCGTCGGGACTGAAAAGGCTGTTCAGCAGACCGCCCTTGACCGACTGTGAACGAACCGCCCAGACCAGACCGTTCGGCTTCACGACCGTCAGCGCCACGCTGGTCACACTTGATCCGGGGTACCGCTTCGTGACGAAGGATGCAACTTTCGCCGCCTGATCGAGCTCGACGCCTTTGAGCGCAAACGTGTCGCCTTGGGCTGGCTCTTCCGGACCTGGTTCGGCCAACTTGCCACCGCTGTAGAGATAACTTCGCTCCTTGCCTGACGCCACGACGGCAAAAAGTGTGACACCGTCGGGCGAGGCGTTTATTTCTGTGAACTGCGGGTCTGGTAACGCGGTCTGAACTGCAGCAACTGCAGCAACTGCAGCCGGAACATCTTGCAACGGCAGGGTTGACGTCGTTGATGAGGCGCGACTCGAACAACTGGCTAGCGTCACCGCAGCCGCTGCAAGCGTCCAGACGCGATGCATTAGGCCTCCATCACCACGGGCACGATCATCGGCCTACGACGGGTGCGCTCGCTGACAAACTTACCGGCCGTGCGCCGTACCGCCTTCTCCAACGCCTCGACATCGCGCATCCCGCTGGCCAGGGACTGCTCGAGTGTGCGGGCGATGACGTCACACGCCTCATCGAGCAGATCCTCCGCTTCTGGGGCGTAGACCCAACCGCGAGTGATGATTTCGGGGCCAACCAAGACCTTGGCGGTCTGCATGTCGACGGTGACGACCACGACGACAACGCCTTCCTCAGCCAGAACCTTGCGGTCTCGCAGCACGCCTTGACCAACATCACCCACAATGCCGTCGACGTAGAGGTATCCGGCAGGCACCCGACCTGTCATGGCGATGCCGTTGTCGGACAAGGTGATGACGTCGCCGTCTTCGCACTGGAGCACGTTGTGGTCGGCAACGCCCATCAATCGAGCAAGCCGCGCGTGGGCATACATATGGCGATACTCGCCATGCACCGGTACGAAACACTGCGGCCGCACGATGGACAGAAGCATCTTGAGGTCATCGGCCTGGGCATGCCCGGTGGCGTGAACATCGGCGATGCCCGAATGGACGACCTCGGCGCCAAGCTTCAACAAGCCATCGATGACGGCGTTCACGTTGTGTTCGTTGCCGGGAATGGCGTTGCTCGACAAGATGATGACGTCGTTTTCGCCCACCTTCAGCCATTTGCTGTCGCCCTGGGCCATCAGCGCGAGCGCCGACATCGGCTCACCTTGCGAGCCCGTCGAGATGATGCACAGGTTTTCGGGCCGGTGGTCGCCGACGGTCTCGATATCAATGATTTTGTCGTCAGCGATCTTGAAGAGCCCCAACTCACGCGCCAGCCGCACGTTTTTGCGCATCGACATACCGAGCGTGCAGACAACGCGGCCGTTGGCCACCGCGGCGTCAGCGATCTGCTGAATGCGGTGAATGTGACTGGCGAAGCTGGCCGTGATGATCCGCTTGCCTTTTTGTTCGGCGAATATCTGGCGCAATACCTTGCCGACGCTGCTCTCGCTCGGAGCGTGGCCGTGCTCCTCGGCATTGGTCGAGTCACCAAGTAGTAGGCGAATGCCCTCGTTCGAAGACATCGAGCCCATGCGGGCCAGGTCGGTCAGTCGACCATCAACGGGCGTCATATCGAGTTTGAAGTCACCCGAATGCATGATGATGCCCTGGGGAGTGTGCAACGCGATGGCGAACGCATGTGGCACCGAGTGAGTGACCGGAATGAACTCGACATCGAACGGCCCGATTTTGCGGCGCTCACCGTCGTGTACCGGAATAAGTTCCGTGCGACTGAGCAGACCTGCTTCCTCGATGCGATGCCGGGCGAACCCCAGCGTAAGTTGCGACCCGTAGACGGGGAAGCTCAGTTCGCGCAGCAGGTAACTGAGCGCGCCGACGTGGTCTTCATGCGCGTGGGTGGCGACGCATCCGACAATGCGATGAGCGTTCTCGCGAAGGTACGTGAAGTCGGGAAGGACGAGATCGATGCCGTGCATGCCGACATCGGGAAACATGAGACCGCAGTCGAGCATGAGAAGTTTGTCGTCCTGCTCAAAAACCATGCAGTTGCGACCGATCTCACCCAAGCCGCCGAGAAACGCAATGCGTACAGGAGAAGGCACGCCGACAGGCTACCGGCCCGACCGCCTCCAGACCGGTACCCACCTCGGACCAACACGCAGATTCGGTGCGGGCGCGAGATCAAGCCGCTGCCCGACGCGAACCCCGACCGTAGTCAGACCGGTCGATTGGGGAATTCGTCACGCCATCGCAATAGGTTGGCCCACACTTCGACAGCCCGCGGCTCCAGCCAGTCGGGAGCGGTCCCCATGGGCAGGCGGGCCTGGCCAACCTTCATGCCAAAGGTGCGCAGCATCGCCTTCGAAGGCAGCGGATTCGGGGCGTCGTCGCCGGTCTCGAACGCGAAGCTTTCGAGCATGCGGGCGTTCACCGTGCGGGCACCCTCAAGATCACCTTTGTCCAGTAGCGCGAACATGTGCTGATGATCCTCACCTGTCCAGTGGGTAGCCACACCGACCGTGCCGACCGCCCCAATAGCCAGGAGCGGCAGGGTCATCGCATCGTCGCCGGAATAGACTTCGAACCCTTCGGGCGCGCTCGAAATCAGCGCCGCCGTCTCGCCTGGATTCCCGGCCGCGTCCTTAAGCGCCACGATGTTGGTCACCTCACGGGCCAAGCGCAGCATGGTTGCCGTGGTCATCTTTCGACCGGTACGCACCGGGATGTCGTACATCATGACGGGCAACGTGGTTGCGGCGGCGATGGCCCGCATATGCCCCTCGATACCCGCCTGGCTTGGCCGGTTGTAATACGGTCCGACCGCCAGCACGCCTGCCGCGCCGACCCTCTCGGCCTCTCGGGCGAGGTGAGCCGACTCCGCAGTGTTGTTGGTGCCCGCCCCGGCAATCACCGGTACGTTTACGGCTTCGGCCACCGCGGCCCAAAGGCTGATTTTCTCCCCGTCCGTCAATGCCGGGGCTTCACCTGTAGTGCCAGCGACGACCAGGCCTTGGTTGCCGTGATCCACGAGATATCGAGCGAGGTCACGCGCCGCGTCGAGGTCGAGGGCTCCGTCGTCGTCGAACGGGGTCACCATCGCGGTCAGTACGTTACCGAATCTCGCGTTCATGACCATCGAATGTAGCCCAAAGCTGAGCAGAGCTTTGCGTTAAAAACTGCCTTCGGCCGCGCGATCTATCTTTTGGGTCAACAGCAGGTCTTCATGCAGTTCCATCCAGACATCGTGGAACGACCCGCACATCACTCCGGTGAACATCTTGGTATGGCCCTCCAGCACGGCCGTGACCGTCGAGGCCAGGCGGGGCGGGTAGCCAGCAAATCGTTCGGCTACTGACCCGAATGAGGTGAGCACTGGCTGGGCACGGTCGCCGAGGTCGACCAGGCGGACGAAAATCGCCTGGTCATACCCTGCGTCGCTGTGATCGTTGGTGTCGCCGTTCTTCAATTGCCAGTCATTGCACAACTGCTTGAGCTCATCGTTCAGCGACAAGAACGTGCCGTAGGTCTGTTGCAGACCCTCGCGGAAGCCATCGCGGCTTGCGTCAGCTTCCAACAGCGCCTCGTGAGCGGCTCGACCATCCGGGGTGAGCTGCCAAAGCCCTCGCGCCTCTCGGAACATTGCGTGGCCGTCGGCCGCGAGTTTGTCGAGGAAAAGCTGTACATCGGCTGGCGACATACTCGTCAGCTCCGACAAGGGTTCCACTTTCACGAAACCCTTGATGCGGAGCGCGTGGTGAACGACGAAACGAGGATCTGAAACAAACGCCATGTGACAAATGTTACAGAGCGAATTCCGGCCCGGACAAGCTCACTGTTCCGTTAGAGCAAACGTTTCGAACTCATCGGACGTGTCGGCCCAGTCTTCGAACTGGATGACGTTCATCTCCTCGAAGCGTCGGCGAAGCCATTTGTCATTGCGATCGAGTAACCCGAGCTTCTTGCAATTCGGCACGATCTTCGAGAACAACATCTGCTGGAAGAGATCCCGACCCGGGTCAGCCAGCACGACCGGAATGATGTCGCGCGGACGAATGCCCATGCGATCCCAAACCTCTTGTGACAAGAAGCGATCACGCATACGGATAGCCGCCTCGAACGCGAACTCTTGGCGTACCTTCATCTCGACATCGCTCATGCCGTCGTAGACTTCCTTCAGGCTGAGAACGCCGAAAGCGACGTGACGGGCCTCGTCGCTCATCACATAGCGAAGTAGCTTCTTGAGCAGCGGCTCAGAGGTGATCTGGTGCTGGAAGCCGAAGGCGGCCAGGGCTAGGCCCTCCACCATGATTTGCATTCCGAGATAGGTCATGTCCCACCGGCTGTCGTTGACGATGTCGTCAAGCAGCATGCGCAAGTGAGCGTTGATCGGGTAGTTGCCCGACAGCTTTTCGTTGAGATAGCGGCCGAACACCTCGACGTGACGGGCCTCATCCATGACCTGCGTGGAGGCGTAGAGCTTGGCGTCGTACCACGGCACCGTCTCCACGATCTTGGCCGTACAGATCAGGGCACCCTGCTCACCGTGGAGGAATTGGCTCAGCGTCCAGTTTTGGCTTTGCACGCCGAACTCGAGCCACTCCTTGTCACCCCACTTCTCGACCGGTGTACCGACGTACAAATCGGCGGTATAGCCGGTGCCTATGGCGGCCTGATTCTCGATGACCACCTTTTCCTGGTCAACGTCGGTGTCCCACGGCAAGTCGGTGGTGGCATTCCACTGACCGACCTTGGCCTTCTCATAGAGCTTGCGCAGCGCGGGGCGCGACAAGCTGTAGTCCCAGGTGAAGATGGTGTCGGCATCGTTTTTGACGATGTGCTCGACAGAATCGACATCGGTGTTGACGACGTCGAGTATCGCTTCCAGATCGTTGATCTCGTCGCGCCCGATGATGTCATGGTTGGTAAGGGTCATCTCTGTCACCTTTGTACGGTCGAAGTGGGGACGAATGCGGGAAGCACGAACGCTTTCGCAAATGCGTGAGCCGACGCTGGATTACCCAGGTCGACATGATCTGATGGAGTGAAGAAATAGGACAGCACGACTCGTACCATCCAGTCCGCCAAGTGGTGGGCTTGGTCAGCGTCTATGAACCGAGCGACGCGGGGCTGCAGGAATGATGACGCCGCGGCGATGATGCGGGGCTGATCGGCAAAACCCAGGGATTTCAGTACTTCGCCTGGTCGGGAGGCCAGCATCACCTGGAGTCGGTCATCGCCGCGCAGGGCATTGGTGGCCTCAATGAGGATGCTGACGACTAGGTCTTCCAGCGTGTCAGCGGCCCTGACGTGCACGTCGAGATCGGCGAAAAAG
>JAYTVF010000474.1:0-3057 GCA_043744155.1 Acidimicrobiia bacterium
CAGCGGATCGGTATGGAGTGGTTCTACCGATTCGTGCAGGAACCCCGCCGTCTTTTCCACCGATACTTCGTGCAGGATCCGTACTTTGCGGTGCTCACCTGGCGCGAATGGCGCAAACGGCGAGCCCCAGCGACGACAGTGATCAGAACGGGTCAGACCGAGTAACGAGCTGTGCCGGTTCACGCAACCGGCCGAGAAGGCCAAGGGTCACGGCGTGAGCGTCGCGTTCGGGTACGACCACGATAAGGCGACCGCCGTGGCGCAGCCGAGCGTCGGCCGCAAATGGCACCAGATCAAGGTCAATACCCACTGAGCACACCACGGTGATGGCCTCACCGGCTCGGTCGGCACCCACCGCCACACACGGCACGGGGTCTTTGATATTGAGACGAGGTGTCGGCGGATCGGCTACGGTCAGTGTCGACGCGCCCACGATGTCGGGTTGGTCGATCAGACGCGACCGCAGTAGTCGTTCGGTGGCGATGCGATTGAGCGCATGGGGCGCCGCTCCGGGCTGACGATGTGGCGCTACGGCTTGCACCACGCCCTGTAGCGCGACGAGGGGCGGGCGGTCTCCGTGCAACATGGCAAAAGCCTCACGGTCATGAGCCCCAACGCCGACCGCCAGAGTCGCTTCACCGGTCTCGCTACTGATCACCGCTCGGCAGACCTCGAGCCCGACTACTTCGCCAACCAGAACTCCCCACTCGATGACAGGATCCGCGCCGGCAGCGGCAATCTCGGCTGAGATCGCCAACAATTGAGGTGCCAACGGCAGCACCTGTTGGTGAGGTTGTGCCACGGCCCGGGTCAGCTCTCGACCGTTCACCGCCCAAACTCGAATGTCGCCAGCGAAGGCCGCGGCCCGTCTGGCGATGATGCCTGCCCCCGTCTCGACCAGGATATTGACGACACCATTTTCTGCGTGACGCGACGCCCACACGAGCGCCGGGCCAAGAATGCGGTGTGGCCTGTCGTCAGCCAACACCCAGGCCTCACCCAGGCGCGTGAGGGCCGCCCCACCCGGCAGGGTTGAGGCGGCGATCTCCGCGGTGCCGGCATGGTCTTTGACGAGCGCTGCCAGCTTGAGGCCCAGCAGCGCGCTGCGGCGCTGCGGGTCGATACTCACAGGCGAAGAGTTACTTGCCCTTGCGGTCGCCGTAGCGCTTCTGGAAGCGCTCGACACGGCCACCGGTGTCGACAAGCTTTTGCTTGCCGGTGAAGAAGGGGTGGCACTCGTTACACAGGTCGAGAGTGACTTCGCCGCCACGGGTGGAGCCGGTGACGAAGATGTTGCCGCACGAGCAGCGGAAGGTGGTGTCGATGTACTTCGGGTGAATTGCAGTCTGCATGATTTTTTCTCCGAAAGAGGGTCGCGACAGTGTACCGGTCAACGGCCGACTTTCACAGCGCGATGGCGGAGGTCACCGTCCACGGCCAGGATCCCATTCGCGCCCGAGCTTCGGGCTCTGGGATTTGGCTTCGTGGCGGGCCTCGAGGAATGTTTCGCCTGACTGCGGGTGTGATAGGCCAACTTGCTGTGGTGGCAACCGTCCGATCGGCATTGGTCGCTCCCCGACGCGAAACCGACGACTTCCAGGAACGCGTGCGGACGCTGGCGAAGTATTTCGTGGAAAGTGGCCAGATAGTGCCGGGCTTGAGCGTCACCGAAGAAGGCCGAGGTCGAGCCTGTTGGTGGCCGTTACCCACCGCGGCCGACCGCGAACTGGTGCGGTCGATCGTGATCGAGTCGACCCCCGATGGTCACCGCCACGCCGCCGCTTGTCTGGCCGATGCTGTCGATCAAGTCATGCGCGCCAAACTCTCCGCACAAGCCATTGATCTCTTCACACCCAAGGGCGGCCGCCGTGGTCTGACCCACGCGTGGCTGCACGGGTTAACGGCCGCAGACCCGTTGCTGCCGGTCGCACTCGATCCAACGAAAGTCTTCAAGCTGGCCGATCAGGTGGCTGAGTGGATTCGGGCCGGCGCAGCCACCGAGACGCGCGCTCGGTTGATGCTGCGATTGCGCGAACCCGGGGCTGATGTCGACACCTGGCAGATCGACGTCTTGGTGCAAGACAGCGATGAGCCAAGCTTGGTCGTTGATGCGACGCAGCTCTGGAAAGCCGACTCACCATTCCCGGCGGGCGCCGTCGCCGAGGTGCTTCAGGCTTTGGGTCGGGTCGGCCGCATCGCGCCCGAGTTGTCAGGTCTGCTCGATTCGGCCCGTCCAGAAGGGCTGCACATCACGGCCGAGACGGCCGTCAGCTTCGTACGAGATCGCGTCATGGCGCTCAACGACGCCGGCATCGGCGTCACGCTGCCGGGTTGGTGGTCGCAGCGTGAGCGGGTCCGTCTTCGGGCCAAAGCGACGACCAAACGGTCGTCGGGGCAATCCGGCTCGGCGGCACCCGGCGGGGTGGGATTCGATCAGATGGTGTCTTTCACCTGGGAGGCCGCCCTGGGCGACCACCGGTTGACCACAATCGAGTTAGCAGACCTCGAGCGTGCCGCGCAGACCAAGCAGAGCCTCGTTCGGGTGCGCGGGCAGTGGGTGGAGCTCGACCCGACCGAATTGGCTGCGGTGATCGCGGCTGTCGGCAGCAAGGCTCAGGCCCCCGCCTCGGATCTGATGCGGTCAGCGCTTGGATTGCCGGGCCTCGAGTTGCCGCCGGGCGTCGCCGATGCCGATGTGACTGCCAGTGGCTGGCTCGGCGAAGTACTCGACGGCGCGCTGCACGGCTCGGTCCAGCCCCTGAATGATCCGGTCGGATTCACCGGCCACCTGCGGCCCTATCAGCAACGCGGTGCTGGTTGGTTGCGGTTCCTCGGTCGCCTCGGGCTCGGGGCCTGCTTGGCAGACGACATGGGCCTCGGCAAAACCGCGCAGCTCATCGCCACCGTGCTGGCCGACCCAATCGACACACCGACCCTCGTCGTTTGTCCGGTCTCGGTGCTCGGCAACTGGCAGCGAGAACTTGAGCGATTCGCCCCAAGCCTGCGGGTGAAAGTGCATCACGGGCCCGAACGACTTCGCACGAAGGAGCAGATCAC
>JAYTVF010000475.1:0-3053 GCA_043744155.1 Acidimicrobiia bacterium
GATGCCAGCCAGGATGTGGAGCCATCGAAAGCCGAACTCAGACAGGCCCGACCGACTAAAGAAGCCGTCAACTGCGAGCAGCATGGAATTTCCCCCAAAGGAAGTGAGACACGAGTGAAGTAGCTGCAACGTAGCACCACCACGGATTTGGGCGAGACATTGCGGGGTGACCGCAACCGTCAAATTCGAGCGGTGTCATTGACATTCTTGCTGAGACCTTTCCTGGCGGAATACCACTTTCTGTCGTATAACTACCACTCTACGAGCTGCACCACCACGGGAGAGTAGGAAGATGACGGCGGATCAGCGATCAACGGTTCTCAAGTACAAGCGAGTGGTTGGGCACGCTGCCACGCTGGTCGGGGTCGCTCTTAGCCTCGCGGCTCCTTGGAAATGGCGCTGACCGGGGCCCGCCCTGGCCAGCACTTCCAGCCTGGCCCGGGCCAGGCAAGTCAGACAGGTCGGTCGGCTCGGTCGGCTCGGTCGGCTCGGTGATCTTGATAGCGGGAGCTGCGCTCATCGTCGCCAGCGTCTCGATTTTCGGCGGCCGTTTCCGGCGGCTGGTCGAGATCGAAATACGCGACCGCAGCCTCATCCTGGTCGCCCTCGCGTTGCAGACAATCGCTATCTCGGTGTTGGACCGTCGCCTCTCGGCCATCTGGGCGGGCGCATTACACGTGACCTCATACGGCTGTGCCGCCGGCTTCCTTCTCGCCAACCGGCGGCTTCGCGGACTTTGGGTCACCGGACTCGGAGGCGTGTTGAATCTCGCTCCGATCTTGGCGAATGGCGGTGTCATGCCCGCCACCGCTGCCGCGGTGCAGCACGCGGGCTTGCCAGTCGCCGAAGGCTTTGCCAATTCCCAGCCGTTGCATGATCCGCATCTCGCCATGCTCGGTGACATCTTCGCCCTCCCTGCTCGGTTGCCGCTGGCCAACGTCTTTAGCCTCGGCGACGTCGCCCTCGGGATCGGCCTGGTCGTCGTGTTACACCACGCCACAGGTTCGAGGCTGTTGCCGGCCCGTGGCTCCCCCACCGAGGCAGGCACGCAAGCCTGAGGTGACGCGCTCCTTCGCATAACACGACGGCGCATCCGAGCCGGTGGCGACCTGACCGCTAGCCTTTCGCGCGCCATGGCTGCCCAATACATCTACACCTGTTACAAACTCGCCCGCTTCTACCCACCTGATCGCACGGTGCTCGAGAACATTTCATTGTCGTTCTACCCTGGCGCCAAGATCGGCGTGCTCGGCGGCAACGGCGCCGGCAAGTCAAGCCTCCTCAAGATCATGGCCGGTCTCGATGACGGCTTCACTGGCGAGGCCCGCCTCACGCAAGGCTTCACGGTCGGCCACTTGGCCCAGGAACCACATCTCGATCCCGCCAAAGACGTCATGGGAAACGTAATGGACGGCGTGTCGTCGGTGTACTCCATCATCGAGCGCTACAACGAGGTCATGGCCATGTGGGCCGACCCCGACGCCGACTACGACAAGATCGGCACACTGCAAGCCGATCTTGAAGACAAGATCGCTGCGACCGATGCCTGGAACCTCGAACGCAACGTCGAGATCGCTATGGATGCTTTGCGATGCCCACCGGGCGACGCCGATGTCACCACCCTTTCCGGCGGCGAGCGGCGCCGGGTCGCCCTGTGTCGACTACTGCTTTCCCGTCCCGATCTGCTGCTCCTCGATGAGCCAACGAACCATCTCGACGCCGAGTCGGTCTCGTGGCTTGAACGCTTTCTGCAGGAATACCCGGGCGCCGTGATCGCCATCACCCACGATCGCTACTTCCTCGACAACGTGGCCCAGTGGATTCTCGAGCTCGACAAGGGCAAGGGCTTCCCGTTCGAGGGGAATTACTCCAGCTGGCTCGAACAAAAGCAGGCTCGGCTGGCGCAAGAAGAAAAGACGCAGTCGGCCCGCCAACGTGCCCTGCAGCAAGAACTGGAATGGGTGCGCCTGTCCCCCAAGGCCCGTCAATCCAAGGGCAAGGCCCGACTCAGTGCCTACGACAAGTTGCAGACCGAAGCTGAGGCGAACCGGGCGCAGGATAACCGCCTCGAGATCATGATCCCGGCCGGTCCGCGCCTTGGCGACACCGTCATCGAAGTAGCCGGGCTCTCCAAGGCGTTCGGCGACCGACTGCTCATCGAAGACCTCTCGTTCTCGCTCCCGAAAGCGGGCATCGTCGGCGTGATCGGCCCGAACGGCGCCGGCAAAACCACGTTGTTTCGCATGCTGACCGGCCAGGAGCAGCCCGATGGGGGCACCATAAAGATCGGCGAGACCGTCGACATGGCCTACGTCGACCAATCCCGTGATTCGCTCGATCCGAATGCGTCTGTGTTCGAAGAGATCACCGAAGGCGTCGAGCACATGAAGATCGGCAACCGGGATATTCACGCTCGCGCCTATTGCGCCAGCTTCAACTTCAAGGGTTCCGATCAGCAAAAACGGGTCGGCGACCTGTCGGGCGGGGAACGTAATCGGGTGCATCTGGCCAAGCTGCTCAAAACCGGTGGCAACGTGCTGCTGCTCGACGAACCGACCAACGACCTCGACGTCGATACCCTTCGTGCGCTCGAAGGTGCGCTGGAGAACTTCCCCGGCTGCGCCGTCGTCATCAGTCACGATCGCTGGTTTCTCGACCGCATTTGCACTCATATGCTGGCCTTTGAAGGTAACAGCCAGGTGCGCTGGTTCGAAGGAAACTTCAGCGAGTACGAGGCGTTCCGCAAGAAGGAACTCGGCTCCGAAGCGGACACGCCGCACCGCATCAAGTACAAGCCCCTCGCCCGCTGATCGGCTTTCGCGTGACTTTCGCTCGACTTCGATCGGTGGTGCTTGTCATCTGCGCGTGCGGTATCGCGGGCATGATCGCATCGACCATCGCGACCGACAACAACAACGGCTGGGTGATGTCGTTCGGCCTTCTGACTGCCTTGGCCATGATCACGCTGTTGATTGCGTCGAGCGTGCGGCCGTCGGTGAGCCCGAGCGAAGAAGAACTCGCTCGGCGGATAGAGGACAAGGTCACGGATTTGA
>JAYTVF010000476.1:0-10352 GCA_043744155.1 Acidimicrobiia bacterium
CGACGAACCCACTATTGGGTTGCATCCCCATGACATCGCACGGATGAACGATCTACTGCTGCGGCTGCGCGACAAGGGCAACACCGTGTTGGTGGTCGAACACAAGCCGCAAACAATTTCGATAGCGGACCACATCATCGATCTCGGCCCGGCCGCCGGCGCAGGCGGAGGAACGGTCTGTTTCGAGGGCACCGTCGAGGGCCTTCGAGCCAGCGACACCTCGACCGGTCGCCATATGGCGGACCGGGCGTCGGTGAAAGAAACCGTGCGTACGCCCACGGGGTCGATGTCGATTCGAGGCGCCTCGTCGCACAATCTGCGTGATGTCGACGTCGAGGTTCCTCTCGGCGTGCTGGTAGTGGTGACGGGTGTCGCCGGGTCGGGGAAGAGCTCTCTGATCCAAGGCTCCCTGTCGGGACGCACCAGTGTGGTGTCAATAGACCAGGGTGCCATCAAAGGTTCGCGTCGCAGCAACCCGGCGACCTACACCGGGCTGCTCGATCCGATCCGAACTGCCTTCGCCAAGGCGAACGGCGTGAAAGCCGCCTTGTTCAGCGCCAACTCCGAAGGCGCGTGCCCCACCTGCAACGGTGCTGGGGTCATCTACACCGACCTTGGGATAATGGCCAACGTCGTCACGACTTGTGAACTGTGCGAGGGCAAGCGATTCGACGCGTCGGTACTCGACTATCACTTCGGTGGCCGCGACATCAGCGAGGTGCTGACGATGTCGGTGACCGAGGCTGAGGGGTTCTTTGCTGCCGGCGAGGCCCGCATACCGGCTGCTCACGCTATTGTCGGGCGACTCGTCGATGTCGGCCTCGGCTATCTCCGCCTCGGCCAGCCGCTTCCGACTCTGTCGGGTGGCGAGCGTCAGCGGCTCAAGTTGGCTACCCACATGGGCGAAAAGGGTGGCGTGTTCATCCTCGATGAGCCGACATCTGGCCTGCACCTGGCCGATGTCGAGCAGCTCCTTGGCCTGCTTGATCGTCTGGTCGATTCAGGCAAATCCGTCATCGTCATCGAGCACCACCAGGCTGTGATGGCCCATGCGGATTGGATCATCGATCTCGGCCCCGGTGCTGGCCACGATGGCGGCAAAATCGTGTTCGAAGGCACCCCGGCCCACCTGGTCGCCGCCCGCTCGACCCTTACCGGCCAACACCTCGCTGCCTACGTGGGGGTCTGACGCTCGGCTCACATGCTTCGGGCGCGAATGCGGGCCGGGCCGTCGGGTCAGATGGCGTCGATGATGCGTTGGCGCGCTGCCGCGTATTCGTCGTCGTTCATGAGGCCCTTTTGCTTCAGCCCGTCGAGCATCGCCAATCGCGTCGTCGGATCGGCGGTACCGCCGACTAATCCCGGACTTGCGAACGACACAACGTTGCCGCTCGCCATTGCTTGCAGCGCGGCTGCTCGTAGTGCCTCGACGGCAGCGTTCGTCTGAGCTGGGTCGCCGGAGAACATCCCGGCCGGAAGAACGCGTTGCGCTCGCATCGGATCAGGTTGCGCGCCCGACCCTGGCTGAGCATTCGCTGTTTGCTCGAACCTGGAGTTTCGGGCGGACTTGCGGGCCTTGTAGTCAATGCGGGGGTCGTCCTTATCGAACTTCACCTTGCGGTGTTTGCCGTCGATCAGCACGAACGCCTTGTCGCCGACATCGGGCGACCAGAAATTGGTGGCGATTGTGGGGGTGTGAATAGTCGTACGAAAGACCGGCCCCTTTGTAGGGGACACGTCGGCCACGAAGTCGTAGTCGCTGGTGAGTCCGTCGCTTGACGAGCTGACCTTATTGCGGGCGATGATCGTTGCCTCACCCTTTTCCCAGTCATGTCCGAACATTGGTTACTCCGTCCTGAGGGAGGTCAATTTGGAACCTCGATTGATGGCCAAAAGAGTGACGCCGACGACCATGCATGATGGGCTACTTTGGCCCTCGTCGCAGTGTTACCCCGGCGTTCGGTGCGGTTTCTCACCACCGCCCTACCGGTAGTAGCCGACGACGTCGGCGATGACGTGGGTCGAGTTGACGCCGACGCTGATGCTGATCTGCGCGGTGGCGTCGACCTTGACGGTCATTTCGTTGGCGACGTTGTCGTCGGGGGTCGACCAGTTCATGACGCTGGTGGCCGGGGGAGCGGGCAGCGAAGCCGAGTAGGCCTGGATGAAACCGAAGTTTCCGACCGTTCCGGTCAGGGTGACGTTCACCAGCGCCGCCGTTGCTCCGGCCGGTATGGCCGCAATCGTTGCGCCGGCACCATTGCGGCCATTGGCCAGGCTGATGGTCGTCGTGGATCCCGCGGCGAGGCGGCCCGTCGTGCGGGAGTCATACGCGCGTAGCGGCTCGGGCAGCAGGTGCAGCGAGCCGGCCGTCCCGCCGCCCGAAAGCTTGCGCCATGTGCCGGGAATGCCCGCCGACACGCAGTACCAGAGGTCGCCGGAGGAGTCGACGATGACGCTCCCGGTGGTGTACACCGCGTTTCGGTCGGGGGCAGCGGGCCCAAAGGCAGGCAGTGCCATGTTCGCATGCCCGCCAGAGGCCGAGACACCAGTTCCAACGATTGCTCTCGCCATCACCGCGGTTCCTGCTGCGTGGTCCGTGAATCCGTAGACACCATTGCGAACGGCGGTTGTGCTCGGCGCGTTGAACACCCATCCGTTCAACGCCGACTTTGAAACCGAAGCGGTCGCCGGCCCGGTTCCCTCGATAGCGAAAAAGACGCCGCTATGAGCATCGATCCCGTTGTAACTGAGGGCAGTTTCCGATTGTGAGGTCTGCAGCGCATTTCCGATCACGACGTTGAGGCCGTCGGTTGCGCTGGCCGACTCGGCCGACAGCGCGGCAATGACGCCGCCGGCTGTCAGGGCACCGGCCGCGCCGACGGCGAGCTTCTTGAAGGCGTCACGACGGGTGGACGTGGTGACCTCGACTGATTCGTTGTGCTCTGCTTCCATGATGATCCGTTCTCAACGTTGCGCCGCGTTGCCGCCGCAGGGATAGGTCCACAGCCTGCGCCGGCTGAAGAAATACGCAATCAGTACCGACTACCTAGATTTTTTAGATGGCATACTGAGATCAGTGGCGGCGAGGCAACTATTCGTGGGGCGCGGTCGGGAATGGGCCGGATGCACCGAGGCAATGGCGACCTGCTCTGGCGTTTTTCTGGTCGGTGAGGCCGGAATGGGCAAGAGCCGCTTGGCCTCGGAGTTGGCTGACTACCTAGAGGCTGGCGGCGCACGAGTGGTTCGACTGCACGCCACGCGGTCCACCGCTGGCCTTCCGCTCGGCGTTTTCGCGGCGGTATTGCCGGCTGAAGAGCGCTTTCTCACCCCGATGTTCATCGAAGTGAGAGACCTGTTGCTCGAGGGAATCGGTACGCGAGGCCTCGTGGTGTACATCGATGACGTCGATCTGCTCGATGACACCTCCGCAATGCTGGTGCACCAACTCGTCACGGCTCGCTCGGTGCGTGTGATTGCCACCATGCGAAAGGGTGCACTTCCGTCAACGGAAGTCGCGGATTTGTGGCGTCGAGGGTCCGTAGAGCGATTCGACCTCGAACCATTCGATGAGGTGACCACCCGAGAGCTTGTCGGGCACGTACTCGGTGGAACGCTCGACGCAGAGTCGGGTCGTATGATCTTCCAGGCCACGGCAGGAAATCCGCTCTTCATCCGAGAGATTTCGCTCGCGTCCAGAGAAGCCGGATTGATAGAGAACATTGAAGGAGACTTGGTGGTCACCGCTCTGCCCGGTGCATCGAGTCGCATTAGCGACCTCGTCAAAGTGCGATTCGCGAATCTCTCGTTGCCGGCTATGACGGCGCTTACCCACATTGCCTTTGGTGAGCCGCTCGGGCCCGGTGAGCTGCGTTCCACCGCCGATATCGATGTTCTGGCTGCTCTTGAAGACGAGCAACTCATCGTGGCGACACAGGACGATAGGCGTACGGTGCTGCGCCTCGCTCACCCCCTCTACGGCGAGGTGATACGCGCCAACACCCCATATTTGAAGCGCCGTGCGATTCTGTCCCGGCTTGCCGACGACCTCGCTGCGACGGGGAGTCGGCGGCGAGGCGATCTCGTCCGGCTGGCTCGGTTGCACATCGATTCGGGCCAGCCCATCAACCCCGACTACATCGGTGTTGCCGGTCCGGCGGCCCATCAGGGCGGCGATCTGGTGTTATGCGAACGGTTGTCCCGTGCTCTTTTCGACCACACGTCAGCGTTCCAAGCCGGCTGGGATCTGGCTCACTGTCTCTATCAGCAAAGTGACGTCGTTGGCTCCCTTCGCCACTTGGAGGCCTGGCGTCCTACCGCCACCGAACCAGGGCAGAAGGGCATCGTGGCCATGATGGAGGCCCAGACCGCCTTCTGGCTCGAGCACGATGCCGCCAAGGCCAAATCCACGATCGCTGCGGGAATTGCCTGTCTCGATGGTGTGGATCCAGGCTCGATGGTATTCGATGCGGACGAACTCCGAGCCGTCGGTGCAAACTTCGATGTCTGCGTCGGACACGCACAGCAGGCGCTCGACACGGTTGCCGCGCTGCTCGAAAAAGGGCCTGGGCAGGTGCTGATCCGCGCTGCGCTGGCAGCGGCTCATGCACTTCGCATCGTCGGGCGAAGCGAAGATGCCCTTGTCGTCCTTGATCGGGCGACCGATGCTATGGGCATTATCGGTCAGGAAGCCATCAGTCTTTCCGAGCGGATCCTTGTCGCCACGCGATGTGCGTGTCTGTTTGAACTTGGACGGTTGGGCGAAACGCTCGATGTGATTCGACAGGCGCAGACCGACAGCATCGACGACTTCGGTCTGGCCAACGCCCGCCTCGTCGAGGCAATGGCCCTCACTATGCAGGGGTTCGGCCCCGTGGCGCTCAAGGTTGCCTCGATCGCCCATCGATCGCTGCTGCGAATGCACGCCGATGGCGCACCGCGTTGGTCGCTGAGCGCGCTCTGCCTAGCGCAGTCTCTGACCGGTGACGTGGCGGGCTCATCAAAGACAATAGAGCTCATCGCGCTTGACGATCATCCCGCCACGATGTTTGACGGCCTCGTCTGGTTGGCGAAGGCGCGCGAGCGGGCCGGGGCGGGTTTTCCGGCCGATGCTCGTTCGATACTGGCTGACGGAGCCAACCTTCGCCGCCAAGAGGGTGACAGCGCGGGCGAGGGGCATCTTCTCTATGAGTTAGCTCGGCTTGGCGACCCCCACGGTTCGCTTGCTCGCCTGGCCGAACTGGCCGTGTGCTGTCAGGGGGAACTCGTCTCAGTGCGGGCTGCCCATGTGCAGGCCATGGTCGATGACGATGCTCTGGCCTTGATCGCCGCCAGTCGGCGATTCGCGGCGATGCCATCGCCGATGTTCGCGGCCGAAGCCGCGTCGCAAGCCGCCGACGCGGCCCGCCGAGCGGGGGATCAGCGAGCGGGGAACCGATATGCATCCGAAGCGATGGCGCTGCGCAACCAGCTCGACGCCGCGGCCGTGACGTCGTTGTCGGTCGATACCGGGCCCGTTCCCCTTACTCGACGTGAGCGAGAGATCGCCTTGCTCGCCGTGCAGGGGCTTGCGAGCAAGGTCATTGGGCAAAGGCTGTACATCTCTGCCCGAACTGCGGAAACCCACCTGGCCAAGGTGTACGACAAACTCGGCATCCGCAGCCGCAGTGAACTGGCGGGTGCGCTTGATTGCGGGCTGGCCCTCGCGACGAGGTAGCGACCGGTCATCGTCAGCTTGGTGGGGTCGGGCTGCTCGGGTCGCTGGCCGTTTCGCGACCGCGGTCGGTACCATGCGTCACATGGCTTTTTGGTACAACGTAAGCACGAAACAGGTTGAGACCGACGACAATCGCGCCAAGTCAGCCGACCTTCTCGGGCCTTACGCGACGAGGGCGCAGGCCGAGGCTGCGCTGCAAGTAGCCCATGAGAAGACTGAGCGAGCCGACGCGGCTGACAGAAAGTGGAACGATGACGACGATTGAAGCTTTGGCCTAGTCGATGAGGAGACGCCGTGCTCGGTCGCCGGTGGGACCGGTCACAACCGAGGCATTCTCATCTTCGCCGCCGATGGATCCTTCGAAGGCCCGCAGCAATCGGTTGATCTCGGCATCATCGGCCGTCAAGATCATCATTAGGTCGCTCATTGGATCCTCCATCGCCAGGCACCAACGGTGCGTCCACCTTGTATCTATCCACAAGGACTCGTCGACGCACCGTTTGCCTATGTCAATCACATGACACTTCTCGGGCTACGGTGCGGGGAATTCGAGTTGGGGGTCTGGTCGTGAAGATGCGTGCGTTTGTGTACCACTGCCCGAAGACCTTGGATGAAGCTCTGTCGTTGCTCGGTGAACGCGGGGGCGAGGCCAAAGTGATCGCCGGAGGCCAGAGCCTTTTGCCGATGATGGCGATGCGGCTCAGTTCCCCGGCCCATCTTGTCGACATCGGCCAGATTGACAGCCTTCATGCCATCGAGGGGGTACATCTGGGCGGTGTCATTTCGATCGGCGCCAATGTTCGCCACGCCGAAATCGAACGATCCGACGCAGTGCGCGATCAGCCGCTGCTCGCCCGCGTTGCGCCGCTGATCGGGCACCGAGCCATCCGTAACCGAGGCACGGTCTGCGGGTCTATCGCTCATGCCGACCCCGCCGCCGAGTGGCCTGCGGCAGCGGTGGCGCTCGATGCCGAGATCGTCGTCGCCAGCATGTCCGGCAGCCGAACCGTGAGGGCAGTCGACTTCTTCCAAGGCTTTCTGACGACTGTACTCCGCGACGACGAGATGGTCACCCACGTGCGATGGCCCTCGTCACTACATCGGGTGGGAAGCGCAGTGCATGAGGTGAGCCGTAGACACGGCGACTTCGCCATGTGCGGTGCCATGGCCGTGTTGTCGCTGGCCGACGACGGCATCATCGATCGAGCCAGCATCGCCCTGTTCGGCATTGCCTCGATGCCCGTTCGAGCAACAGAGGCCGAGCATGTTCTGCGCGGTCAGACCCCCACCGCGTCGCTGTTTGCCGAAGCGTCGGCGATTGCTGGTCGGCATATCGATCCTTCATCGGATCTACATGCCACCGCGGCGTATCGGCGTCATGTCACCGCATCGCTGATCGCCCGCTGCCTCACAGACGCACACCAAGACGCCGTTGCCAAGGAGCAAGCCCATGTCACTTCCTGAAGCTGCCGATACTGTCAGCGTCTCCGTCGTGGTCAATGGCCGACTGTCGAGTCTTGTTATCGAAAGCCGCCGTACCTTGGCCGAGGTCATCCGAGAAGACCTTGGTCTCACCGGGACTCACCTCGGGTGCGAGCACGGTGTGTGTGGGGCGTGCACGGTTCTGATGGATGGCGATCCGGTTCGGTCGTGCCTGGTGCTGGCCGTGCAGGCGTCGGGGTTGGCGGTCGAGACGATCGAGTCGCTGGCCGAAGATGGTGGGTTTGGTCCGATCCAACAGGCGATGTGGGAGAACCATTCGTTCCAATGCGCGTTCTGCGCGCCGGGTTTCTTGATGACGACCAAGGCGCTCTTGGCCCTCAACCCCCACCCGACCAAGGACGAGATACGGGAGGAATTGTCGGGCAACCTGTGCCGTTGCACTGGCTACGCCAGCATCATCGCCGGGGTCGAGGCCGCCATTATCTCGAGCCTCGCATCGATCGCCGACACTGCGACGGCGGCGTCTGGGGCGACGGTGGTCGAGATTGCGATCGCCGAGACTGCGATGACGGCCTCTGGGGCGACAGTGGCCGAGATTGCGATCGCCGAGACTGCGATCGCCGAGACTGCGACGGTTGCCGACGCGTCGGAATCGGAGGCGCATCGTGGCTAGGGCGTCGGGTGGACGCTTCGTCGGCAGCTCGGTTCGCCGGGTCGAGGATCGGCGACTGCTGGTGGGCGAGGGTCGCTACGTTGATGACATCGTCGTGCCCGACATGCTGCACGCGTCATTCGTGCGCAGCCCGTATCCACACGCCAAGATCACCTCGGTTGACACGTCCGAAGCCCGGGCGCATCCGGGTGTGACCGCGGTACTAACGGGTGTCGACATCGAGTCCATCAGCAATCCGTATATTGGTCTGTTATCGCTTCCGGGGTTGTACGAGCCGGGCTTTTATTCCTTGGCGACTGGTCGAGTTCGCTATGTCGGTGATCCCGTCGCCGTGGTCATTGCTGCATCTCGACGGGTCGCGGAAGATGCCGCTGAGCTGGTGAGTGTCGAGTACGAACCGCTGGAGGCCATCGCCACGATGGGGCAAGCGCTCGACCCCGCACGGCCTGCGATCTGGCCCAAGGCCAAGGACAATGTGGTTTACAGGTCTTCGAGCACCTACGGCAATGTGGCTGAGGTTTTCGCCGACGCTCCACGGGTGGTCACTCAGCGGTTTCGTCAGCATCGCCAGTCGAACCAGCCAATGGAGACCCGAGGGGTCTTGGTCGAGGTCGACCCGACCTCGGGCGCCACCACCGTGCATTCGGCCACCCAGTCGGCGCACATGCTCAAGTGGGTGTTGGCGCTGTTATCGGATCGCCAACCAATCCACCGATCCATAAGACGGCTGGCCACCGATCGCGAACGCCCCAAGCAGTTCGCCGCCGGAGCCAAAGCATTCCTCGGCCGCAATCCCGAGTTGAAAGCAGCGAACAAAGCGTCGGTCCCGACCATGCTGCGCCAAACCCTGGCCGACCCTGGCCGGCTTGTGCATCTGCAGCGGGCCATGCTCGGGCTGTTGTCGAAATCGCCAGCGGACCGCCCCGAGGTGAAGGCCCCTGACATCGGCGGCGCGTTCGGCACCAAAGGCATGGTGAGTCGGGAGGAAGTGTGCGTCTATCTGGCCGCCCGGCATCTGAAGCGGTCGGTGAAGTGGATCGAGGACCGTAACGAGCACCTGCTCGGCGGTGGTCACGCCCGCGACGAAGCTGTCGAACTGAGTTTCGCGTTGGCCAATGACGGCACCATGCTCGGGATGCGGGCCGAACTCACCATGGACGTCGGGGCATATCCGGGTGTGCCGTTCAACGGAGTGATGTTCTGCGAGATCATCCGGGTGATGATTCCCGGACCATATCGGGTGCCGGTTCTGCAATTCGATAGTCGGGCTGTGGTATCCAACAAAGGCACCGTCGTGCCGTACCGAGGCCCGTGGGCCATCGAAACCTGGGTGCGAGAACGAATGTGGGATGTCTGCGCTCGCGAGCTAGGTATTGATCGGGCCGAGATCCGGCGCCGTAACATGATCGGTGCTGCCGAATTGCCGACACGCATGATCACCGGCCCCGATCTCGACATACGAATGTCGGCCAGAGCTACCCTCGACCGTGCCCTAGAACTCGCCGATTACCAAGGGTGGGACGCCGAACAGGCTGCCTCCCGAGCGGCCGGTCGGATTCTCGGCCTCGGTATCTCGACGTTCATCGAGGCGGCACCCGGCCCGCCCGGGTTCTTCAACCATGTGGTGCCGGGTTTCGCGGCCATCACCAACGAACCGGCCGCGATGACCCTGAACGTAGACGGCACGGTCTCGGTCTTCACCCAACAGGTGCCTCACGGTCAGGGTCATGAAACCACACTGGCTCAGGTCGCCGCCGATCAACTCGGCGTGCCGATTGAGCAAATACGCGTGCGATACGGCGACACCCGGGTGACGCCGTTTGGCATCATGGGCACTGGCGGTAGCCGATCCGCAGCCATGGCCGGTGGTGTCGTCACCTTTGCCGCCAGCGAACTGAAGGACCGCATTCTCGACGTCGCCGCCCATCTTTTGGAAGCAGCAAAAGAGGATCTCACCATCACCGAAGGCCGCATCCACGTGCTCGGCGTGCCCAGTATCGACCTCGGATTCGAAACGGTCGCCGCCGAGGCCATCCGCCGCTCGCCTGCCGGGCCCAACTCGGGTGAGGCCATACGGGTCACGCAGGACTACGACGGTGGCGAAGGCGGCTGGGCGCAAGCAACACATATCTGTTGGGTCGAGGTCGACCTGACCACGGGCTTCGTCACGATTCCCCGGTATCTGGTGGTGGAGGATTGTGGTGAGCTGATCAACCCCGCCATCGTTGACGGCCAGATCCGGGGCGGCATCGCCCAAGGCATCGGCGCGGTACTGTACGAACGCGTGGCCTACGACGCGCAGGGCCAGGTGCAGAGCGGCACCTTCATGGACTACCTCATTCCGACATCGATGGAGATTCCCGATATCGAGATCCACCATCTGCAGACGCCGTCGACCATCGAAGCGAACTACCGCGGCGTCGGCGAAGGCGGCATGGTCGCAGCGCCCGCGGCATTGACCAATGCCATCGAGAACGCGCTACAACACCTCGGCGCTCGTGTAACCGAGCAGTACCTGCC
>JAYTVF010000477.1:0-10347 GCA_043744155.1 Acidimicrobiia bacterium
CGTCGCACTGAACCCTTCCACTGAGGTTGCCGAGGTGATCACCGATGGGGATCGTGTGCGGGGTATCCGCACCGTGGCCGACCGTCAGCACCCCGCCGAGGTGGTGGTGGCCAATGTCGATGCCGAGCATCTGTACGCCGATCTGATGCCGCACCCTGGTGCACTGCGTCGGGTGAGGCGGTCAGAGCCCTCGGGTTCGGGATTCGTGATGCTCTGCGGGGTACGAGGCGTCAGCGCGGATCGAGCCCATCATCGCGTCTGGTTTTCTTCCAACTACACCCAGGAGTACGCCGATCTCGACGCCGGCCGACCCGCATCGGAACCAACCGTGTATGCCTGCGTATCGGCCGTCACCGACCCCACGCAAGCACCTCCCAATCACGAGAACTGGTTTCTGCTCGCCAATGCCCCCGCCGATGGCGGCGCGATGGCAGGCTACGAAGATGTCATTCTCGATCGCCTCGCACGGTTCGGGGTTGATCTACGCAGTCGGCTGGCCTTCACGGAAATCATGAGCCCGGCCGACATCACGCACCGCTACCGGTCACCACACGGATCGATCTACGGCTCGTCATCGAACGGCCGCCGGGCCGCTTTCGCGCGCCCGGCCAACCGTGGGCCGATCCGCGGGCTCTACCTGGCCGGCGGGTCGAGCCATCCGGGTGGTGGTCTCCCGCTCGTGGCGATCAGCGCCCGGATAGTCGCCGACCTGATTCGGCAGGACCGATGGTAGGCGGACCTGTGAAACGGTTGGTGAAGCTGCTTTTCCTGTTCGCCCGAATGGCTGCCGGCGCGGCTGCACTCAACAACCTGAGTCGCGCCGTCGGTCCGTTGCCACCAATCTCCTCCCCGATCCGTCGCGACAGACGTGCTCCGGGCGCCGGGCCGCTTTCGCGCGTCCGGCCAACCGTGGGCCGATCCGCGGGCTCTACCTTGTCCGCGCCTCGGCCACAGATTACGGTCGTCGTCCCCGCCCGGAACGAGGCCGAACGGATCGGGCCCTGCCTCGATTTGGTCTGTCACGATCCGGCTGTCGCCGAGGTCATCGTGGTCGATGACCATTCGACCGACGGCACAGCCGACATCGCTCGTGCCGCAGGCGCCCGAGTGGTGGTGGCCGGGCCCCTGCCGACAGGCTGGGCTGGGAAATGCTGGGCGGTGCAACAGGGAGTGCTGGCCGCCAGCACCGAGTGGGTCGTCGCACTTGATGCCGACACAGAGCCGTCGATCGGCTTGGCTACGGCGCTGGTGGATCGATCGATCACTGACGGTTGGGATCTGCTGACCGTCTCGGGTCGGTTTCGATGCCCCGCTCCCGCGTTGCAAGCGCTGCATCCGTCGCTGCTGACCACACTGGTGTACCGATACGGCCCGCCCGGAAGTTCTCGCCCGACGAGCGATGTACGCTCCCTCGCCAACGGCCAGTGCATGACGTTTCGCCGAGAGGTATTCTTGAACGCGGGCGGATTCAAACCCGTGGCGGACAGTCTGGTTGAAGACGTTGCGCTCGCCCGACAATGGTCAGCGGCGGGACGACGAGTCGGCTTCCTCGACGCCAGTGGGTTGCTTACCGTGGCCATGCATACCGACGCCGCCGATGCCTGGCGCGGGTGGGGTCGTTCACTGCCGCTCGGTGGTGTGGCCGGGCGACGCGAGCAGGCCGAGGGGCTCGTGGTGGTCTGGCTGGCGCAGGCCCTACCGCTTCTACGCCTGGTCTTGGGCATCGCGGACACCGTCGATGCAGTGTTGCTGATGGCCCGTCTCGGCACCCTGTTCGGTACTCGGCGGGCCTACGAGAAGCCGTCGGCGGCCTTTTGGCTGTCACCTCTTGCCGACGTACCAGTAGCTGCCAGGCTCACTCAGTCGACCCTGCGTCCCGAACGAACATGGCGCGGCCGCACCTATAGGTGAGCGAGGTCGGTGAGCGACCAATGAGCGGCGGTCAGGTAGCACGAGCGCACATCGCTCTTGTCCGCGGCCGAGGTGCGGCCGAGTTGCGGCCGAGGTGCGGCCGAGGTGCGGCCGTGGTGCGGCCGTGGTGCGGCCGAGGTGCGGCCGAGGTGCGAGACGTTCGTCCCGAGCACTTCTCCGCAATTGACCTCGCACCTCGATTCCGACAAGCGATCTGGTCATGGCGGAGTGCCGGGAGTCAGGTGGGGCCAGGGGCGATCCACGGACGAATGCACACAACCTGGCACGCAAATGCACACAACCCGCCCAAACACGGTTGAAATAGGCCCCTTATGACCGATTCGTCGGAGGGTTGTGTGCTTTTAACCCCGAAGTTGAGCCGCCCGGGTGAGGCCCGCCCGGTGAGGCCCGCTCGGTGAGGCCCGCTCGGTGAGGCCCGCCCGGGGGCCGGCCCCGAGTGACTACCGACCGCAGGCGGCGTAGGAGGCGTAGACGGCGTCAATCAGATTGGATGCTCTCGGGTCGCCGAGCAGCCCGGAATCCATGCGATTCATTATGTAGGCGATGGTGAGGTCGCGACCGACATCGACCACGATCTTGGAGCCGCCCCACCCACCCCAATAACAGATCTTTCCCTCCGGCAAGTTTGGCATGTTGATGCTGGGCGGCAGTGCGTAGCCGATGCCGAAGCACAGTTGTTCAGTCAACACGAGATCGACGCCTTCGGCCTGCTGTTGGAAAATGAGGTCGACGGTGGCGGGGGACAAGAGGCGCACGCCATCCACTTCACCGTTGCCCGCAACGACGGACTGGACGCGGGCGACCGAACGAGCGTTGCCATGGCCGTTCGCAGCGGAAATGTCCGCTTCACGCCACGCCGCGGTCCACGAAACCTCTGCCGTAGGCGCCGGGCCCATGTAGCTCTTCATCGCCACGCTATTGAGGTCGAGATCGATCGTCCTGCGCGCCGGTGGGATCACGTTCGCCACGCGGCCGTGGTGTTGCGTCGCCAGGCCGATGTGAAAGTCGGCCCCGAGCGGTCCGGCGATTTCCTGGGCGAAGAACGCGCCCAATTTCTGTCCAGTGATGCGCCGCACGACCTCGCCGACGAGGTGACCCTGACTGATGAGGTGATATCCCGAAGCGGTGCCCGGTTCCCACCACGGTTCCTGGGCCGCCAACAAGCTGGTGGATTTCTCCCAGTCGTACAAATCCTCCACCACGAAGGGTTGCGCCCAGCCCGACACGCCCGAGGTGTGCGACAGCAGGTGGCGCACTTCAATGCCACTCTTTCCGTTGGCTGCGAACTCGGGCCAGTATTTGGCCACCGGAGCAAACACATCGAGTTCGCCCCGATCGACCAAAACCAATGCGCTCAAGGCCATCATCGTTTTGGTGGTCGACCAGACATTTGTAATGGTGTCGGCCTCCCACGGCTCAACGCCCTCGGCGTCCTTGGAGCCGCCCCAAAGGTCGACCACGAACTCACCATCGAGCACGACGGCGACAGACGCCCCAACATCAGCTCCCGAATCGAGGCTTTCGGACAAAACCTTGCCCACCGCTGCGAAGCGTTCGTCACAAACGCCGTGAATCTTTGCCACATCGTCTCCCCATACCGATGCCCGCCCCATGGCGAAACAAGGGTCGAGTCTTCCACGCCCATCGAGCGCGATTCTGGTCGGGCCAACGGTGCGCGCACGTTCCGGGTTGCTCCTCCGATGGACCGACCCTTCGGACCGACCCGTCAGGCCGGCCCAGCTGGCCGAGCGATGCAGATCGACGGGACGATCCTTACGAGACTCGTAGGTCGTCGATGTAATACGTCGGTTGCGCTGCGCCTTTGGCGTCAACAAGGCTGACTCGGGCGATCTTGGCGGGGTTGCCGAGGTCGGCGAGGGGAACCGTGATGAGGGTCCAAACGGCTGCCGGGATGGAGATCCGCTTGGCGATGGTTGCGCCACCGGAGTCGGCCTGTTGTACGTACACGTCGATGACGTTTCCACCGGTTGCGCCATAAGCCCAGAACCGGATGGCCTGGCCAGCGATGGGCGTCAGCGGCGTGGCTGTGCGGAACGAGGCGCCACCCCAGGCCGCGGTGTAGGTGATGCTCATCGAATTCGTGCCTACCTTCACCGGCGACGTGACGGCATTGTTACGTGTCGTTGACCACGACCAGCTGTCCCATGTGAGCGTGTCGCCGTAGATCAGCGTGCCGGCGCCGGATGCGACCGTCGTTGTGGTTGCGACCGTCGTTGTGGTTGCGACCGTCGTCGTGGTCGCGACCGTTGTGGTCGGTGCAGCGGTTGTGGTCGGTGCGACGGTTGTGGTCGGTGCGACGGTCGTTGTTGCCGCGACGGTCGTGGTCGGCCCGACGGTCGTGGTCGGCCCGGCGGTTGTGGTCGGTGCGACGGTCGTGGTCGGCCCGACGGTGGTCGTGGCGGCGACGGTGGTGGTCGGCCCGGCGGTGGTCGTGGTGGTCGGTGGCGGGGTGCCACCGGTGGTCACGCGTAGGTCGTCGATGTACAGCGAAGCCTGGGCGGTGGTCTTGTTGTTGCCGATGTTGATGCGGGCAATCGTCGCGGGATTACCGAGTTCGGCCCACGTCACCGTGAACTGCGTCCAGACCCCGGCGGGAACCGTGAGCACCTTGGCCACCGTCGCACCGGAGATATCCGTGGTCATGCCCCGCACCTCGATCGTGTTTCCGCCCGTGGCACCGTAAGCCCAGAACGTCAAGCCTTGGCCTGCGACTGGTACGACCGGCGTCGGGCGGCGGAATGATGCGGCCGCACCGCCCGCGGTGAAGGTCAGGGCCAGGGCGTTTGTTCCCACTTTGACCGGTGTCGTTGCTGCGGCGTTCACGGTGGTGGACCACGACCAGTTGTCCCAGGCCAAAACGTCGTCATAGATCACGATGTCGTTCGACCCGGGTACGGTCGTCGTCGGGCTGGCGGTGGTGGTCGGGCTGGCGGTGGTGGTCGGGCCTGCGGTGGTCGTCGTCGTGGTGCCGCCCGTAGAGGCAGTCAGCATTACATCGTCGAGGTAGAAGATCGGTTGCACAGCGTTCTTACCGTCGCCGATGTTGAGTCGAGCGATGGTGGCCGGGTTGCCGAGATCGGCCATCGAGATGGTGAACTGGGTCCAGACGCCGGCGGGTGCGACCACCGCCTTGGCCGTGGAGGCGCCGCCTTGGTCGGTGGCCATGGCTTGCACCTGGAGCGTGGTGCCACCGGTGCCGCCGAAGGCCCAGAAGGTGATGTTCTGGCTTGGTGTAGGAGCGATCGGGAATGGCGTATGGAACGAGGCGGCCGCACCGGCGGCCGTAAAGGTCACCCCGAGAGAGGAGGCGCCGACCTTGACCGGATTGGTGACACCGGGGGTGAAGGTGGTGGACCAGGACCAGTTCTCCCAGCCCCAACTGTCGCCGTAGATGGTGGCGCCCATGCCAACCGGAATGGTCGTCGTCGGAATGGCAATGGTGGTCGTGGTCGCTCCTGGCACCGTGGTCGATGTCGGGGGGAGGACGACGTTGCCGGACACGTCGGTGATCACCATGGTGTCCAGCACGAAGTTGTTGTTATGGACAGAGTTGAATGTGACGTTGCCGGTGAACCCGGGGTTGATCGTGACCAGGAAATCGGTCTGGTTGAACCCGGTTGTGGTGGTCGGGCTGACCGTGGCCCAGGACCAACCGTTCGTGGTGGCGTCGTTGTTGTACCAGGTGGCGTTGCTCCCACCCTCGAACTGCACGTGGATCGGATCCGGCGTCCCGGCCGACTTTGCCAGCACGGAGAATGAGTACGTCTTGCCCGCGACGAGCGTCGTGCCCGCGTTCCAGGTGGCCGAAGGCGTGCGACCGGCGGCAGCACCCGACACCGCGAGGCCTTGACCGGCGGCCCCCGCAACCAAGGACAGCGTGGAACCCGAACCGGCCGGGGCCGACCATTGGGCGGGCACCGAGTTGAACGCCTCGGTCAGCACGCCCGATCCCGTCAAAGGAGCCGTCATCTGCGGGTTCGACGCAACGGCAGCGGCCATGGCCTTTGAATAGGTCCACACCGTGTTGCCGAGCAGCGACAGGTTCGTTGGGGCGGTCGGGGAATTGATCTGGGAGGCGTCCCCGATGGTCCCGTTGGTCAGCACGTAGGGCTTCTGGGTGGCGGCCTCGTTCTGAGGATCGTTCGTGAACGGCACGGCGAACGCGATCACGCCGAGTTTCTGCTGGGTGGCGACCGTGAACGCCGCTCGAACGCCAGCGTTGATAAGCGCACCCGTTCGCTCAAGTCCGTTTTCGGAGAAGCCAGCTTCGCCGATGATGAGGGTGCCGCCGAAGGCCTTTACTCGAGTGACGTAGTCATTCAGGCGAGCTTGGTTCTGGGCGTCGGTGCCCTTGCCCCAGATGTCATAGACGTGGAGCGAGAAGATGATGTTGGTGTGCTGGGCGAGCAGTTGCGGCCCGAACGTCAACACGGCCGAGGCGGCTGGGTCGAGTGGAGCGCCGCCGTCGGTGGCGTACTGGATGTCTTGGCCATTGTTCGATCCGTCGACCACGATCGGGTTTCGGGCCCCGGCGTTGCGAATGCGGGTAGCCAGATATGCGTTCCACGACAGCCACTGCGGGTCGGCCGGCCCGTTCCCGTTCCCGAACCCGGTGTTCGGGTTTTCGCCCGGTTCGTTGATCAGGTTGAACCAGACGTAGGGGTTGTCCTTGTACTTCTTGGCCTGGAATTCCCACCAGTTGCCAAGCTCCACCTGCTGTGCCGGCGTCGGCCAGGTGCCCGGTGGGATGTGGTAGCTCTCGAGCATGGCCACACCCTTTCGGGAGGTGATGTCTCGGATGATGGCGTCGGTATCGGAGTTCTCTTGATAGCCGTACGAGCCCGCTGGTGCATTGAGGCATTGCGGGTCCATGCAGGTCACGACGCGGGCCGTGTTGAAGCCCCAAGCCTTCATGGTGTCGGTGATACCGACGGTGGCTTGGGGGGAGGCGCCATGGCGACCCGACACGTGCATGCCGACCGGCACAAAGGTGATTCCACTCGGGTCCTTGATGACGCCGTTGGCTGCCGAGAACTGCGCCACGGTGGAGGCCGGCAGTGTGGTCGTCGTGGTGGGAATGGTTGTCGGCAGCAGCGGAGTCTGCGATGACACGTCCGTGACGGTCACGGTGTCGAGGGCGAAGTTGTTGTTCTGCATACTGCTGAAGGTGAGATTGCCGGTCGCACCCGGCGGTACCGTGACCACGAAGTCGTTGGCGGTCCAGGTAGTCGTCGAGTTGGCGGCCATGGTGACCCACGCCCAACCCGTCGTGGAACCGGCGTTGTTGGTCCAATTCGAGTTGTCGCCGCCTTCGAACGCCACCTGGATCAGGTCAGGCGTTGACAACGAACGGGCCTGGATAGAGAAGGAATAGGTCTTGCCGGGAACCAACGTACCGGCACCGTTCCAGCTGATCGAAGGGGTGCGACCAGCGGCTGCCCCCGTGACACCGAGGCCCTGACCAGCAGCTCCGCTGACTAAGGCGATAGTAGAGCCGTTACCGGGCGTGGCGGTCCAGGCGCTTGGGATCGCCGCGAAACCTTCGGAGGAAACGGCGGTGCCGACCTGCGCTGACGTCAGATGTCCATTGGCGGGAAGGGCGGTCTGGATGGCGTGGGTGTAGGTCCACACCGTGGTACCCAGCGTGGAGAGGTTGGTCGGGTTCGTCGTGGAGTTGATCTGGGTGAAATCCCCGATGGTGGCGTTTGTCAGCACATAGGGCTTGAAGGCCGGTGCGACTGAGGCCGGGTCCTTGGTGAAGGGTACCGCGAAGGTGATCACGCCGAGTTTCTGCTGCGTGGCGACCGTAAAGGCCGCGCGGACGCCGGCATTGATTAGCGCCCCCGTTCGCTCCAGACCGTTCTCAGAGAATCCGGCCTCACCAATGATGAGTGCGCCGCCAAAGGCTTTCACGCGGGCCACGTAGTCGTTCATCCGGGCAAGATTCTGGGCGTCGGTACCTTTGCCCCAAATGTCGTAGACATGGAGCGAGAAGATGAGGTTCGAGTAGTTGGCCATCAACTGCGCGCCGTAGGTGATGATGGCGGAGGCGGCCGGGTTCAGCGCTGCGCCGTTGTCGGTGGCGTACTGGATGTCCTGGCCATTGTTGGAGCCGTCGACCACGATGGGGTTGGTGGCACCGGTGGCTCGGATTCGGCCAGCAAGGTAGGCGTTCCACGTATACCACTGCGGGTCGGCAGGGCCATTGCCGTTGCCGAGGCCATTGTTGGGGTTTTCGCCCGGTTCGTTGATCAGGTTGAACCAGACGTAAGGGTTGTCCTTGTACTTGCTGGCCACATCCGCCCACCAGTCGCCCAACTGGATCTTTTGCGCCTCTGTCGGCCAGGTGCCCGGTGGGATGTGGTAGCTCTCGATCATGGCCACGGCCTTGCGGGCCGTCAGGTCACGCACAATGGCGTCGGTGTCAGAGTTCTCCTGATACCCGAATGCTCCGGCGGGAGCGCCATAACACTGCGGATCGAGACAGGTAATGATCCGGGCGGTGTTAAATCCCCAGGCCTTCATCGCATCGGTCACTCCGGCCGACGCAATCGGGCTAGCGCCGTGGCGCCCCGAGAGATGCACACCGACGGGTACGAACGGGTTGCCCGCTGGGTCCGTGATGACGCCGGCGGTCACGGTGAATCCGGGCACCGCGGCAGAGGCACCCGTGATGGCGTTGGACACCGACAACAGGCTCAGGCCGAGCACCGCGACGGCCAGAATGCGGCCGCCGCGCCGTTGGCGAAGGCTGCGAGGAATACGGAGGATGGGGCCCATGAGCGAGAGACTCTTTCGAGAGTGCAACGAGGTCGCTCGACGGTAACAGCGGGCGGTTTTGGGCTAAAGGGTCCGAACGGGCCAATTATGTAGGGATCCGTTCAGTATTTTCTTGTATTTCTTGATGATGCGGCTTTCCGTGATGTGTTCGCTATGAGGCGCGCGAAACCTCTGCAACAGCGAGGTTGTCCAAAGCAAACGAGGTGCCACGGTTTGCCCGAAAGGTGACGCTGCCGGTGAACCCAGCCGAGATGGTGACGAGCATGTCGGTCTGGGACCACTCGGTGGTGGAACGGTTATTGAGCGTGGCCCAGGCCCAACCATTGGTGCGCGGATTGTTGGGCCAATCGGGGTTTGGTCCGCCGACGAACTCCACATGTATCGGGTCGGGAACGGCCAACGATTTCACCTGCATCGAGACGGCATAAGTGTGGCCCGGCATCAGGACACCGTTGGTGTCCCAGGTGAGCGAGGCGATGTCGCCATTGCGGGCGCCCGTGACGGCCAGAGCCTGGCCCCCGCCGTTTCCGGCCGTAAGGCTGAGGTTGGAGCCGACTGCTGCGTTGGCACGCATGTTGGCGAGTATGGCGGCGTCAAAAGTCTGCACGGTGATGGGGTTCCCGTTCAGTGGCCCGGTCATCTGGGCATTCTCCGGCAGGGATTGCATGATGGCGTGGTTGTACTCCCAAACCACGGTGCCCATCTTGGAAAGATTGGTCGGTGCAGTCAGCGAATCGATCTGGCTGGCATCGCCGACATTGCCGTAGGTAAGGATGTACGGCTTGAGGGTGGCCGGGATGTTCTCGGGATAGTTCGAGTTTGGGATGGCGAACGAAACCACGCCAAGATGCTTGTCGGCGGCATAGCGGTAGATGGCGCGCGAGGCAACGTTGATGTTGAAGCCCTCACGCTCCAACCCGTTCTCGCTCATGCCGGCCTCGCCGATGATGAGGGTGCCACCAAAGCCATGCACCCGGCCGACGTAATCATCGAATCGTGCGGTGTTCTGGGCGTCGGTACCACGACCCCACAGCTCCCACACGTGTAGCGAGAAAATGATGTTGGTGTGTCTGCGTAACAACTCGGCACCGAAACTGATGATGGCCGACGAGTCGGGGCGGCCGAATTTTCCGTTCAAGGTGTCGTACTGAATGTCCTGGCCGTTGTTCGACCCGTCGGCCACGATGGGGTTCTGAGCCCCGGTCGATCGGATACGGCCCGCCAGATAGCTGGTCCAGTCCAGCCAGATCGGATCGGCCGAACCCTGTCCGTAGCCGGGATTTTCACCGGGTTCGTTGATGAGGTTGAACCAAACATAGGGGTTGTCTTTGTATTTGATGGCCATCGATTCCCACCAATTGCCCAACTCGACCCGCTGCGCAGGAGAGGGCCAAGACCCGGCCGGGATCTGATACGACTCGAGCATCGCCACCGCCTTGCGAGCCGTCAGGTCCTGGATGATGGCGTCGGTGTCGGAGTTCTGCACATAGCCCGTCGCTCCCGCCGGTTGGCCAGCGCACTGCGGATCGAGGCAGGTGACGATGCGGGCGGTGTTGAATCCCCATGCTTTCAGCGAATCGGCAATGCCCAGAGTCGCCTGCGGGCTGGCCCCAT
>JAYTVF010000478.1:0-10312 GCA_043744155.1 Acidimicrobiia bacterium
GCCGACAGCGACAGCGCCGGCGGCGAACGCCTCCGCGGCTGCCGCGGGCGCCACAAAACTTGGTGACCTCACCGCGTTCCGCACGATTACCCAAGACACTCTCGACCGCCTCAACGCCGGTAGTCAACCCGGAGCGACCAAACGCGTCGATGACCTCGAACGCGAATGGGACCTTGCCCAAGCACGACTCAAAGCCCGCGACACGACGGCATGGACAACCATCGACGGTAAGGTCGATACCGTCCTCACCAAACTCCGCGCCGCGTCACCCAAGATCGACAGCGAGAAGGCGGCCCTTACCGAACTCCTCACCGCACTCACCTAGATGCTCTGACCGCCCGGGCGGCGAGTAGCGCGGCGGCCATCTGCGAACGGCCCGCGTTGAAGACGCACACGAGGAGCACTTCGGATCGCTGTCGCACTACCACCGACACCGAAGAATTCAGATTCCATTTACCTGGGCGTCGTTTGATCCTGATCCTTCTGGCCGTACGCTTCAAGAAAATGGGTCGATCAACGTTTACGTCAGGAATGAACCGGTCGACCGAGGTTCGCCAACGAGTGCTCGAGATCGGACTTGAGATCGAGGCGTCGCAAGCATCGAAATCGGTGCTGCTGGACTCCTTCGATGGTCTGCTGGCTGCCGCCGGATTACGGCTGGAGTGGACCGACGCGGGCGGCGGCCTGGTGCGGTGCACGGGGCCGGCATTCGGTACGGCAGCGGCGCCTTGCGCGACGCCGCCGAGGTCGGCCGAGAGCCTTCCGGTCGGCGTGTTGAGGGAGCGATTGTCGTTGGTGCTCGGCGTCCGGGTGCTGTTGCCGGTGCTCACGCTTCGGGGCATCACCTCGGTCTGCCCGCGGCGCAACCAACTCGGCAAGTCCGTAGTGAAGGTGACCTTGACCGAGATCGAATGCCTCGATGATGGCGCACGGCCGATCCCGTTCACGGTTGCGCTCGAGGTGGAAGCGCTCTGCGGACACGACGGTCCGGCGGAGCGTCTGATTGGCCAGCTCGGGCACGCCGGCCTCCATCGACACGACGACAGCATGCTGGCCACGGTGGCCGTCGCCTGCGGCATTGTGTTGTCGGGGTTTCGGGGCCAACCGAGCGTGCCACTCGACCCGCGTATGCCTGCTGTTGAGGGGTATCGTGCGGTGCTCAATAATGGAACGGGCACAGCGGACGCTGCTCGGTGCCGGTCGCCGCATCGCCCCGGAGTCCCCGGCCGAACAAGTCCACGAACTGCGCAAGGACGCGAAGCGCCTTCGTTACATTCTGGAATGCTTCGGCGGTATGTTGCCACGCCAGGAGACGAAACAGTTCGTTCGAACCTTGAAGGGCTTCCAGGACTATCTCGGGTTTCATCAGGACGCCGCAGTGCATGCCGCAGAATTCCGCAGTCTCGCCGACGAGATGACGGACGCTCCCATGGAGATGATCGTGGGCGTGGGCGAGCTACTTGAGGTGCTCGACCGTACCCGGGCCTCGGCGCGGCTACGGTTCGCCGATGAGTTCGCCCGGTATGACACCGAGGCAACCGAGCGAGCCTTCACCGCAATTGTGAGAGGGATCGGGTCATGAGAGTCATTGCGGTGTACAGCATCAAAGGCGGCGTCGGAAAGACCGCGGCCGCCGTCAATCTCGCCTACGAAGCCTCGCGTCATGGCACGCGGACGTTGCTGTGGGATCTCGATCCGCAAGGCGCGGCCACTTACATCTATCGGGTGAAGCCGAAGGTGCGAGGTGGTTCGAAGCGGCTGGTCAGCTCGAAGGGCGAACTGGCCGACAGCCTCGTCGCCACTGATTTCCCCGGTCTCGATGTAGTGCCAGCCGACTTTTCGTTACGTGACCTAGACATTCGCCTTGATGGCGAGAAGCGGCCGACGCGACGGTTGGCCAAGCTGCTCGAACCGTTGAGCGACCGCTACGACCTCGCGATTCTGGATTGTGCGCCAGGTATCACGCTGTCCAGCGAAAGCATCTTTGCCGCCTCGGACGCGTTGCTGGTCCCAGTGATCCCGACAACGTTGTCGGTACGCACCTTGGCCCAGCTCACCGGATTTCTCGCCGATTCACCAAAGGCGCCGCTCATCTTGCCGTTCCCGTCCATGGTCGATCGGCGTAAGCGCCTGCACAAAGACACCATCGATGAGCTCACGGCTGAACTTCCGAATCTGCTCCCGGTCACCATCCCCACCTCGAGTGCCATCGAGTCCATGGCCGTCACCCGTCAACCCGTTCGCGTGTCCATGCCACGATCGACCGCAGCCGCCTCGTTCGACGAGTTGTGGAACGCAGTCGCAAGCCGGCTCTGGCCGTCTTAGTTCGCTCCGAGCCGGGCGATGCGATGGAGCCGCCGACACGAGGTGGCAGACCGCCAGAGCCCTGTCGACGTGGTTCGGGCCTCCGACTGGAGGTCTGTAACCCGTTGCCAGCCTCGATACTGGACCGTGCTAGACCGGATCAGCCTCAGCGGTCGGGGCGTCCGTTGCGGGCGAGTTCTGCGTTGCTCCAGCCTTTGATGTCGGTGACATCTTCGCCGAACCAGCTGGGCGGTTCGAACCCTTCTGCTGAGCATACGGATGCAAACTCAACTTCTACTGTCGCTAATCCCTCGAGGTCGCCGGCGTACAGATCGAGCTCAGCTATTGCTGCATCGGCGTGGCGGCCGAGCGGCATCGTGTAGCGGCGTTTGTCGATCTGGCGGCCTGAGGTATGCGGCCACAAGGCCGAGGTCTGCTCAGGCGTGACCTCGAATTCGACCTCCGTCCGTTGCAGACCTTTGCCGGCCTTGACCGTGAGCCAGGCCGTGGATTCAGTGATCCGGATGCGAATAGCGACCGAACCCTCCTCGGCCAGGTAGCCCTGACGCAGCTGCTCGCCAGCTCCGCGAGTGCTCGGCTCCGGGATATCTCGCACCAGAAACTTGCGCTCGATTTCAGTCGTCATCCAATCCAGTATGGCGCGCATTGCAAAAGAGCCGCTGTATCCGGGCGAAGATCGGCGGGTACAGTGGAACCGTTGGCCGGGTGTGTCAATGGATTGGCTGAACCGGTCGGAGGACCTTCAGCCGGCGTCGGCTATCGCGAATTGTTGCGCCTGACTGGCGCCCGACCGGGAAGGTGACCGTAGAACCGGAGCATTGTCGGCCGCTCCAGAAGATCACGCGCTGTTCAACTGGTTGTCACTTTCGCTTGCTAACAATCCACCACAGGTTGATGCGTTGTTGACCGAGCGAGGAGGAGCGAGCAGTGACGTTCGAGTGGCCGAGCACTATCGATGAGGGATCACTGCCGGCTGGCGCGGTGGTACGAACGTTCGCGACGCGACGGGTGGACGTGCCCGACGTGTGGCGATTCACAACTTCCGCCACGCCTGCGCCGGGTGACGTCGTGGTCGCCCGGGTAATGGAGGTAGGCCATTGCAGCGTGATCGAACTGCCGACCGGACGGAAGCAAACGCTGTACACCGGAGTGAACCTTCTGCTCGCGTACGGCAACCGCTATGCCCCCGATCAGGTCGAGGCGTTCGTGGCCACTGATCTGGGTGCATGCCACCTCGCGGCATCTGGCGGCATCGCGGCGACCGTTGTCGGCAGCCACGCTCAAGTGGGTCGCCCGACGGTGGTGCAGCCGCTCGGGCTTGCCATCGGAGCCGACGGCCGTGTGCTGAATCTCGCCTCGTATGCCCTCGCGGGCAGGACGGATCTTTGGCGTGACAACCGTTCCACCGTGATCGCAGTGCTCGGCTCGAGCATGAATGCTGGCAAGACCGAGTGCGCGGTGCGCATTATCCGTCGGTATGTGCGTGAAGGCCGCTCGGTCGCAGCCGCAAAGCTGACCGGCACTGCTGCCGGCAATGATCTTTGGCGTATGCGGGATGCCGGGGCCGAGCCCGTACTTGACTTCACCGACGCCGGGTATGCCACGACTGCTGGGGCATCGCCGGGTGGGATCGAAGCGGCGTGCGAGACGTTGATTGGCACGGCCGCACATGGAAACCCCGAGGTTATTGTCGTGGAAGTCTCCGACGGTTTGCTCCAGCCCGAGACCGCAGCCTTGATCGGCTCGCCGCTGTTCTCCAGCGTCATCGACGGTGTCGTCTTCGCGGCGAGCGACGTACTCGGAGCGGTCGCTGGAGTGGAAGCGATCCGGTACCTTGGTCTCGGCCTTCTGGGTGTATCGGGAACGATGTCGCAGTCGCCGCTCGCCCGGCGCGAGGTTGAGATCCGCACCTGTGTGCCCACGTATTCTGCGGACGAGCTGGCCGACCCCGACATTGTGCTGCTCTGGCCCCGAGCAAAGTCGGGCCACCGACAAAGAGCACTCGGTCACAATCGTCGATGGTGCGAGCCAGAAGTTGATGGGTAGCCATAGCAAGCGGCTGAACCCGGAACCTGACGACCGGGCGCATCGCAGGTAGCCGTCGCCCTGTGTGTCGAGGGAACTTCGATGACCTTCGCCTCGCCGGGCCCGAGATGCCCCGAACTGTCTGGCTGCCCTTTGGGCGGCGTCAGACTTTGTCGGTACCGAGAACGCACCCACAACGGAGAAGACGGTTTGTTCGGCAACACCCCCAAAAACAGTGTCACAACACCAGAAACAACCAGCTCAACCGCTATGTTCCGCTGGAAGTAGCCAATGCGTGAGAGTCGACGCGGGCGCGGCAACTCCGGGGGAGTGACGCGATCGTGCCGTTTGGAGCGACGAGGTGGACATCAATACCGCAAGGCCGTTTGGCGTTTGCCAAGTTGATCGCGGTGAAAACATCGAGGCTTACGCCGAACACGGTGAGGTACTCCGTGCCGTCGACACCCGGTCCGGTTACCGAAAGTCCAATGCCATTGCCGAAGCCCCCGCATTCGATGACCAGGCGGCACCCGCGTTCGGGCGACAGGGCCGTGCCTCGTGGGAGTGACAGGATCTCCTCGATCGTGGGCGAGCGTCGGGCGAGCACAATGTCGGCTTGCGAGGTAGGGGCTTGGCGTGCACCGACGAGTCGTTGCACGAGTCGAGGGTCGGCATCGCCCGGATTGCACAGGATTGACAACGCGAGTTCAAGGTCAGCGAGGCACAACACCGGAAGCGCGCTCGGCTCGAAGCCTTTGATGTCAGGAAGGTGAAACAGTTCGCCAGGCGATGCGAGTGAGGAGACCATCGTGCGAAACACCGCGGCGCTTTCGGATGGATGCAGGCGTGAACGGTTGATTGTCAGCACTTGGCTCAGCTCCTCGAAGACGTGTGGTCCATAGGTCGAGCCAAACAGGCCAACGTAAACGGAGGGTGACCTGCGGGGTATTTCTCGGCGACTCGCGAGTGAAGTTCTCGCCCTCAGGCTGCCGCGGAACTGCGTGCGGAATTCTGCGTGAAGCCTTGATCTTTTGTTTGGGATTCGTTCATTTCCGTGACAGCTGCTGGACGGATAGGTAGACGAATGTACTCGTACGGCGGCCGGGGCGGTCCCGGTTGCTTCACAAGGAGAATCCATGCAACGTGCTCTCATCTCACGACGGCTTACGGCAGCAGCGGCCGGTGCGTTCACCATCCTGGCCATGTCGGTATCAGCGTCGGCGCACTCGCCCGAGGCCCGGCCGGCCAAGCTCGGTTTCACGCCGATCACCACGAACGCCTTGTCCTGTGCAGCGAATGGCCTTGCCCAGTTTGCGAACAACTCGATGAACCAGACGGTCACTCCGAAGGTCCTCATGACCACGGGCGACTCCGCTACGCCGGTCAACGCTCCGGCTTCATCGATTAAAGTCGGTGCTGAGAACGACATGATCGCCCTCGACGAGAACGGCAAGTATCTCTTCACGCCAAGCGAGTCGGGAGTAAGCGATGGCATCACTCGCCTGACGTTGAAGGGGAAGGATGCAGGTAAGAAGGAAGTTCTTGCCCAGAACGTGTCGTCAGCGGGCACTGCGGTCTGGTCTCGGATCGACGGCATCAGGTGGTACCCGTATGGCGGGCCCGAGAGCGAAGGAATGCTACTGATCAGCGAAGAGTTCGCCGCTGGCGGCGTCTGGCAGGTGAACCCGATGGACGGTTCGTTTGCCCGACTCGACTGGCTGGGCAACTACGCCCACGAAGGCATCGGTATCGATGCGGCCGGCAACCTCTACCTAGGTGATGAAGCGCGGGCCGGCGCGATCTACAAAGGCGTTCCCAAAGATCCGGCCGATCTCACAAAGGGCGGCGTGCTGTCCTATATGGTCGGCACCGGGGTGGATGCCTCCGGCTGGAAAGCCGTGAAGGATCCGGCAAAGGCCGCAACCGAAGCCAGCGCTGGCGGCGCTGTACTGTTCGATCGCCCCGAAGACTTCGATGAGCGCAACGGCCGCATTTACTTCGCCGTGACCGAACCGGCGAGCGACTCCGACTCACGCAAGGGCACGGCCAATCAGGTTGTGAACCGCGGCGGCATCTATAGCTTCGCGGCGACCGGGGTTCCCTCGCAGTCCGCGGCCAGCGGTGCGCTGCCCTACGCCAAGCTCACGCCGATGATCGAAGTCAACGACCCGAAATACACGAACCAGGCCGATGCAAAAGCCCAGCAGGGTCTTCAGTTCCCGGACAACATCGCCTTCGACGGCAAGGGCAACCTTTGGGTCCACGAGGACATCCCTGACAACGACGGCTCGTTCCCGGCCAATGGAGTTGACGTGTCCAAGCAGGCCCGGGACCAGCAGGACGAGCTCTACGTCTACGTACTGAACGAGGCGGGCGACAAAGTAGTCCCGAACCCGGCTACCACGGGGCCTGGGGTGTCAGGTGGCTACAAGGCGGCCGACATGCGTACCTCACCCAAGGGTAAGCCATGCGAGAACGAGTTTTCGGGCGGCATTTTCGGTGAAGACGGCAAGACGCTGTTCATCAATCAACAGCATTGGGACAACCCGACGCTCACCATTCGCCTGAAGTAGGCCGATCCACTCCCCCGGCTCAATCTACTTCACGGTGTAGGAGGAGCGGCCAGTCACGGCCGCTTCTCTTTCGCATCTGCCCACGGGTGCTGCACCGCGAGGCGGAGGCCACATGTTTGATCGGTTGTTCGTCTGCCGGCCACCTTGAGAACAACTGCCGTCCACTCGAGGTGGTGACGATGGCTTCATGCGATCTCAGCGGTTGTTGGCTCGGGCTGTCGAAGCCGGTGACCGGGTGCTGCATGTCGGCCCCGGCGCGTCCCGCTTCTTCAGAGCGACGCCACATGCCGAACCGACCAGCAGGACTGCGGCCACTGTGTTCGACGCGCACCTGAAGGGTCAGATTTTCGATCTCGTAGTGATCTGCGGTGCTCTCGACGTTGCCGTCGAGCGAGACGTGCAGGCGTGGGCTGTGGTTACGAAGAACCTGCTGTCTGCGACCGGCCGTCTGGTGCTGGACATTCGGATGTTCTGGACCGATCTGAGCTGGGTAAGTCTGGATGCCGCCGGTATCCACGACTTTGTGGACATCAGCCGGATTGTTGACCCGGCCAGCCTCGTGAGCTCGTTTCAGGCAGCCGGGTTCGTCAGCCGTCGTGAGATCCGCCACTGGACCACGAACCATGTCGCCCATGTGCTGGCGCCGCGCTCCGAGCCAAGCCGCCTTGAGGACTAGATGAAGGTGCTCGACGACGTCTAGGTGGCCGCGTCGGCGGCCTCGGCCGGCTTCGTTCGCGGGTCCGTTGGGTTGATGGTTGGGCATCCCCAACGGACCCCACGCAGCCTTCCTCAACCATTGTCAAGATTCTGTCGGCTTGACGTGAACAGAACGCGAACAAATCATCTCAATCCTCAAGTTGTGCGGCCAGCCGCCGACGATCTGACCTCGTGGGTGCAATGATTCAAAATATGGGCTCACCTGCCCTCCTCATCTCTTCAATGCCACGACCGATGTCGTTCAACCGCGAGCTTTCATGGCTCGACTTCAATGAACGCGTGCTTAGCCTTGGATTTGACGAAGGGCTGCCGCTCCTGGAGCGCGTGCGTTTCGCCGCCATCTTTTCCGGTAACTTAGACGAGTTCTTTCAGGTTCGCGTCGCGGCCCTCCATGACCGCGTCGCCGCAGGGTTTCTCGGTGTCGGTCCGGACGGCAGAACTGCCACTGAGGTCCTCGCCGAGGTCCACGTGCGAGTCGAGGCCTTAGCTGAACTCCACGAACAGCTTGTGCACGACATCCTTCAGGGCCAGCTTCGCGAGGCCGGCATCGTCATCGTCCGCTGGGATGAGACCACGGACGAGGAACGGGCTGAAGCCTCCGAGCTGTACGATCGCTTTGTCCGACCGGTGCTTACGCCGCTTGCGGTGGACCCGGCGCATCCGTTCCCCGCGATCTCAAACCTGTCGTTGAATATCGGCGTCCTCGTTGCTACGAACGGTCACCAACGTTTCGCTCGGGTCAAGGTGCCCGACGTGCTGCCTCGATTTGTTCAGCTCTATTCCTCCGGGCGCTATGTGTTGCTCGAGCAGTTGATCAGCCGTCATATGAGTCGACTGTTCGGCGGTGCCGCCATCGTGGGTCGGACCCTGTTCCGGGTCACGCGCAATACCGACCTCACCGTGGACGGTGACGAAGCTGAGGATCTGCTGGAAGCCGTGGAGATGGAACTTCGGCGCCGTCGGTTCGGCCGTGCGGTTCGCCTGGAAATCGGGCCGGGTTCAGATCGGCGCATTGTCGACTTCCTGCTCCATGAACTCGAGTTGGGCGAGAGCGATGCCGTGTACCACCGCGGCATGCTTGGCGTCTCGGCGGTTCATCAGATCGCTGATCTTGATCGGGCGGACCTTCGATTTGGTTTCCGGCAGGCGCGCGTCCCGGCCTGGTCACCGACGGGGGAACGCTCGTTCTTTGAGATCCTCCAAGACGGTGATCGTCTCGTGCACCATCCCTATGATGCCTTTGACGCGACAGTGGTTGATTTTGTTCGCGCCGCGGCCGAGGACCCGCCGACTGGAGCACGCTGGAGTCCACGTTGTTTACGGTCTTGTCGGTTTGAAAACCCATGCCAAGTGCATCCTTGTCGTGCGCCGGGAGGGTCAGGTCATGCGCCACTACTCGCATATCGGCACCGGCAACTACAACGCGACCACGGCCAAGCTGTACGAGGACTTTGGCCTATTCACTGCGGATGAGGAAATCGGTAAGGACGTTGGCGAGCTGTTCAACCACCTGACCGGCTTCGCCGATATGGGCGCGTACCGCCATCTCGTGGTTGCACCGGAGCACTTGCGCCTGGAGTTGTTGCGACTGATCGCGCACGAATCGCAGTTTGGCAGCGAGGGGCGGATCGTGTTCAAGGCGAACTCGCTGGTTGATGAGGGGATCACCCAGGCGCTGTATGACGCTTCGATGGCCGGCGTGAATATTGATCTCATTCTTCGAGGCATTTGCTGTTTGCGACCGGGGATTGCCGGCATGTCGGACACCATTCGGGTGCGGTCGATCCTTGGTCGCTACTTGGAGCATTCACGCATCTACCACTTCGCGAACGGCGATGGTCCCGGCCGAGAGCACGTGCTGATCGGGTCGGCCGACCTCATGGAACGCAACCTTGACCGTCGAGTCGAGGTCTTGGTACCGGTTCGTGATGACGCAGCACGAAAAGCCGTTTGGGCCACGGTCGAAGCATGCCTTGAGGACAACCGCTTCGCCTGGGAGCTGCGATCGGACGGCCGTTGGGAATTCGTTGGCAGCGCGCACGGGCGCAGCGCGCAAGACGTGCTCGGCGAGGAGGTCTAGCCCGGTCTGACCGACGTCGCACCGGGTCCGTTGGCATGTCGGATCCCTCGGTCACCGATGTCGCGGGCGGTGCCGCCCGGCGACGACTCCGTCCTTTCGTAGATCCCCGGAGCAAACCGCCAAGCGAGGGGATTGCTGGCATCGTCCGGCGCCAGGAGCATTGTTGTTCAGGTGGTTCGCCCGGCATCTCTGCTTGACGCACCGTCGCGTCGTGCCCGTCGTGCCCGTAGCCCGGACGAATGACTCCTGGACGCTCGCCCGACAAGGCGGGTTTCAGCGGTCTTTCAGGAGACTTCAGGTAAACAACGGGTGGTAGGTGTCTTACTGATCGTGTCGATCGAAGGTCGGCGGAACCAATAGCGAGAGGAACACATCATGAGAAGCAGAAAATGGGTCGTTACGGCGGCTCTCGGGGTCGGAGCGTTGGCTGGGTCGGCCGGTATCGCGAACGCGGTCTCGACGGTTCGGTCACCGAAGCCGGTGCAGGCAACCCCGACGACGACGGTTACCGATGCTGCTGAATCGGGCGATACGGCCGATCAGCCCGGCGACGCGAACGACGCCCAGGATCCGAAGTTGAACGGATCGATCC
>JAYTVF010000479.1:0-3036 GCA_043744155.1 Acidimicrobiia bacterium
CCCAGCCCGACGTCGTGGAAGACCGACCGCATCGCAACATTTCCCGGAAGCGTTTCGGCAACCAACTGGGTGTATCCGGCCCGCTTGGCCAGCACCGCCAGGTCCTCCAGCAGGATGGTTGCTAATCCACGATGCTGCAGCCGATCGGCCACAGCAAATGCTGCTTCGGCTCGCAAGGCGTCCAGGCCGCGATACAGCCCGACGGCAACAATCCGACCGTCGTGAAAAGCAAGCAGCGTTGCGTGCCGGCGACCGTCGGCCGTTGCCCACGTCATAAGGCGCTCGCTGGTCAGGTTCGGGCGCAGACCGAAGAACCGATAGTACGACGAGGCGTCGCTCAAATCGTCGTTGTGAAACCGCGCAAGCGCATCGACATCGTCGGGCCGCGCCGCCCTAATGTGAATCGCGAGCCCGTCGCTGGTGAGCACATCGCGCTCCATCGCATCAACGTTTCCCGTCTCGCCATCTGCATCGGGCGCCTTGCCGGCGAGCGCGGTGGTGTCGGGAGTGGGCGTCATGGCTTTAGCTTGATGACGATCGCGCCATGCTCCCAGGGGCTCCCGTCGGTCCCCCAAAGGACGTTGTACCCTCCCGCGCGATTGTGGTCTTTAGTCCCTACCAATCGGGCCGTTGCCGTGATTTCGTTGTGACATCATGACGGTGATGAACGAACCAACAGCTTCAGCGAAAATCACGGTTTTTCTCCTTGATGACCACGAGGTTGTGCGTCGGGGCGTACGCGATCTGTTGGATGCGAGTGGTGAGCTTGAGGTGATCGGCGAGGCGTCTACCGCCCAGGAGGCGCTGAGCCGCATCCCGGCCGTCCGGCCGCAGGTCGCGGTGCTCGATGTCCGGCTCCCGGACGGGAACGGTGTCGAGGTCTGCCGGGCGATCAAGAGCGACCATCCAGAAATAGCGTGTCTCATGCTTACGTCGTACAGCGACGACGAAGCCCTGTTCGAAGCGATCATGGCAGGTGCGGCCGGGTATGTGCTCAAGCAAATTCGTGGCAACGACTTGGTGGCGGCAGTGAAGCATGTTGCAACGGGTTCCTCATTGCTCGACCCGGCGTTGGTCGGGCGGGTCATGGCGCGATTGCGGAACCCGCCACAAGAGGATGAACGCCTCGCGCGGCTCAGCGATCAAGAGCGCCGAATCCTCGACCTCATCGCCCAAGGTATGACAAACCGGCAGATCGCAAACGAGCTGCATCTTGCCGAGAAGACAATCAAGAACTACGTCTCGAATCTGTTGATGAAACTCGGGATGGAACGACGGACCGAGGCCGCTGTGTTCGCCGCACGCATCAGCGACGGTCGCAAGCCGCCAACCGACGGCGGAACCTGAAACGCGCCCACGGGCATCGCCACGCTGACAGCGCTCGGTGCCGTGGGCACCACGACACGGGCAAGCTCATGTCGGTCGTGCTTCCGAACAGCCCTGCCCGTGCGCGGTGAGCGACTCCTGCTCACTCCCTGACTTCGACCCACCGTCGTTTGTTCCCAACTGCACGAAACAAGATCGCTTCATCGGAACCTTAGAACAGTTGCTTGTCTCAGTTGATGCAGATGTCGTCATGCACGACCGTGACCCCGGGGGCTGCCCATGCGGCAGCTTCGGCCTGCTCTCGGTCAGCCCACGACATAGCAGTTCCAGAGAGCCAGACCTCGCCGTCCTTCGAGTCAACGACGATGGAGCGGGCGTCGAGGTCGGCACTGCGATGCAGCGCCGCGGTAATCCGACGCTTTAGATCTTTCGGTGTTGGTGTCTGATCCAACTCGATGTTGTTCACGACACGCGTGACTCCTTCGAGACGCTCAACCGCTCGGGTCGCCGCACGGCGCTGATAATCCCACGTTACCTTGCCGTCGAGGGTAACCGAGCCGTATCGCACGGTTGCGCGCACTGTCTCGGGAACCACGGCATTCCATTCAAGCGCATGCTCCACGTAACGGGCCACATCCTGGTCGGTCCGATCCCACGACTCATTGGTCTGCACGACGATGTCGTCGGCGATGGCACGAACGCCCTTTACGCGCTTGGCGGCTTGCACGGCTGCCAAGCGACTGCTGAGTGTCGGTACCGTGCCAGTCACGTGACGGCACCATCGGAGACCGCCACACCGATGCTCGCAGGCGTGACCGAAGGGTCCCAGAGTAGTTCCTCTTCGACCGCCTCCTGAATCTCGCGATTGGTCATAGTGGTCGTGGTCATGGCGTGTCTTTCCGCAGTCAACAGGGCGGTTGCTGCTTGTCACCGACAACGGTCGCATTTCTGCAGCTCGGCGGGTAGGGACCTTCGTCAGCCATCAGCAGGCCGAGGGAACTTCAGGTCTGGCGGTTTGGCGCTGGGACGATCCATCGCGCCCGCGTGCCCGTTCGGGGCAACGGCTCGAGCACGAACGTTCCACCGTGTTGCGCGGACCGGGTCGCAAGGTTCCCAAGACCGTTGCCGGCATGAGAGCGCTCGGGCGGAACACCAATGCCATCATCGTCTACAACGAGTTCAAGGTGTTCGTCCGTGCACGTGATCGAGATCGTCACCGAACTGGCTCGAGCATGTCGGGCCACATTCGACAAACACTCGCGCAGTGCCGCGATGAGGTCGTGGTGTACGGGGCGCCACTTGTCGTCATCGACGGCGCGATCAATCGATACGGTCGGCGGTGTCGCGAACATGCGCCCAGCTTCATCGGCAATGGTGACCAACGTCAGAAACGTGCTCGCACGATCATCGAGCAGCCGCGAACCCTTGGCGGCGAATATGGCCGTGCGGAGTTGACGAATCGCCGAGTCAATGCTGTCGACGGCCGTGTTCAAGCGCGCCGAAAGTTCCTCATCCATGGAGCGAGCCGCGGCCGATTGCAGGCTAAGTCCGGTCGCGAAGAGTTGTTGCACGACCGTATCGTGCAGATCGCGAGCGACACGCTCGCGTTCCCCGGCCAACGTCTCGGCTTCGCTAATCTTGCGCCGTTCTGCCTCCGCCGCAAGACGATCGGAGGCGTCATTCCAGCGCACCAGAATGAGACCGGTATCG
>JAYTVF010000480.1:0-3032 GCA_043744155.1 Acidimicrobiia bacterium
CTGCGACTCTCCCCCGAGTCGTTCGATGCCCTACCGATCGAACCTGAACCGCTGCTCGCCAGGCGGGCCGACGTTCTCGGTGCGTCGCTCAGCGTCAGCTATCGACACGCGTTGCCCATCATGCGAGGGTCGGGTACCTATCTCATCGATGCCACCGGTCGTGCATACCTCGACTGTGTGAATAATGTCGCCCACGTCGGCCATGCTCACCCACATGTCGTTGATGCGCAGGCACGCCAGGCGGCGCAACTCAACACCAACACCCGCTATCTGCACCGCGTTGTGCTCGATTATGCAGATCGCCTTGCCGACCTCTTCCCCGATCCGTTGCAGGTGGTGTACTTCGTCAATTCGGGTTCGGAGGCGAACGAACTGGCCATGCGACTGGCCCGAACAGCCACGGGCCGACACGACATGATCACGCTTGATTGGGCCTACCACGGCAATACCAATGATGCGATCGAGATCAGCCCGTACAAGTTCAATCGCCCGGGCGGACGAGGTTGCCCGCCCCATGTTCAGGTGGCGATGCTGGCTGACCCCTATCGAGGACCATTCGGCAACGACGCCGGGGCCTACGCCGAGTCGGTTCAAGCCTGTATTCGCGCCACACTGGCCCACGATCGTCGGGGCCCCGCAGCGTTCATCGCCGAATCGATCTCCGGGTGCGGTGGTCAGGTCGAGTTCGCAGACGGGTATCTGGCTGCGGCGTTCAACGCAGCGCGAACGGCCGGCGCGCTGTGTATTGCGGACGAGGTCCAGGTTGGATTCGGTCGAGTGGGCGACGCGATGTGGGCATTCGAGGCCCAGCGTGTGGTTCCCGACATCGTCACTCTCGGAAAGCCGATGGGGAATGGACATCCGCTCGCCGCTGTCGTAACGACCCGTGCCATCGCTGACGCGTTCCACAACGGCATGGAGTACTTCAACACCTTTGGTGGAAATACCGTGTCGTGCGCCGTCGGCATGGCCGTGCTTGATGTCATCGAACACGGTGGTTTGCGCTCGCACGCGCAGACCACCGGACAACACCTCATCAGCAGCCTTCGCGAAGTACAGGGCCGCCATGAGGCCATTGGTGAGGTGCGAGGTCGGGGCCTATTCATCGGCATCGACTTGGTAACCGATCGACGCACGAAGGAGCCGGCCACCATGTTGGCCGGAGATGTTGCCAATGCCCTGCGCCACCGAGGGGTATTGGTCTCCACCGATGGGCCAGATGGCAACGTGATCAAGATCAAACCACCACTGGTGTTCGGTGTCACCGACGCTGATGTGTTGTGCCACGAACTTGGTGAGGCTTTGCGATCGTTCGCCTAATGGTTGGCCTGCTCGCGCCACCTGCCATCCTTGTCCAAATGAACGCCGGTCAGTACTTCGAGGCGGCGCCTGATGTGGCGTCGGATCGTATGGAGATCACTCTGGCACTGCCAGATTTGAATCTTCGGCTGACTACCGACCGAGGCGTGTTCAGCCACAACTCGGTCGACGCCGGCACTCGATTCCTGTTGCAGGAGGTCGGCGTACCGACCGGGTCGACCATGCTCGACCTCGGTTGCGGCTACGGGCCGATTGCGCTCACCATGGCCCGGCGAGCACCCGATGCCACCGTGTGGGCCGTAGACGTGAACGAGCGAGCCATTGGGCTGTGTGCCGAGAATGCGACAGCGAACGGCTGCCCAGCGGTGCGCTCTGTGCATGCAGACGACGTACCCGCCCACATTGGTTTCGACACGATCTGGTCGAACCCACCGATCCGCATCGGCAAACCGGCATTGCATGCGCTCTTGGGCCGGTGGCTTCCACGGCTCACAGTGGGGGGCGTGGCCATCATGGTCGTTCAAAAACACCTTGGTGCAGACTCATTGAGCCAGTGGATGATCGAGCAGGGCTTCGCGGTCGACCGATTCGCCAGCCGTCAGGGCTATCGGCTGTTGGCCATTGGAAAGGCAGGAAACACCACCGATGAAACAACTTGATGGCACCGGCATGAAACGCCTCCACCGCACGTGGCGCACGGTCACGACCGGTCGTTTGGCGCTCATCCTCGACGGGCTGGGCACGCCCGTGAACGTCGGCTCGATCGCTCGGACGGCCGCAGCATACCGAGTCGACTTTGTGTGGCTAGCTGGCCCGACACCGGGTTTCGACAGCCCTGGCGTCGCCAAGACGGCTCTCGGCACCGCCCGCTACCTCGAATCGACTGCGACCGCCACGGCGCTCGAAGCCATCGAAGCGGCGCACAAAAAGGGCTACCGCGTCATCGGTATCGAGCTGGCCGACGAGGCGGGACCACTGCATGAGATGACCCTGTCTGGCGACATCTGCTTGGTCATCGGTCATGAGGATCATGGCATCGGCAAGGCCGCCATCGCCGCCTGCGATGCGGTGGCGTATCTTCCGATGCTTGGTAAAGTCGGCAGCCTCAACGTTGCGATGGCCGCCGGGCTCGCCATGTACGAAGCCCGTCGGCAGAGTTGGACCGCCCCCGCCGACCAGCCATAAACCCGAGGGCGTCACCTCCGGCCAGCCCGAGTGACAGAGCAGACGTCAGACCCGCAGGGGATCGACCTCGATCCGTACTCTGGCCTCCGGGCGAACTGCCGCGGCCAGGGCGTCACTCAACTGGCGGTGATCGACCGCCCGGACCAGCCAACGATCCTCGGAAGGGCCGATCGCCTCTACCCCCGGCGATGCCGGCATGGATGCCACCAGCGACGCCGCCCCAGCGCCAGAAATCGAGGCGAGCGCGGTCACCGGCGGAAAATGAAGCTCGGCACGCCTCGCCATTTCACCGGCGGCGAACCGACCCGGATCGGCCTGCAACACCGCCGAAAGCACGTCGTGGCGAGGATCGGTGGTTTGCACGAGTAGTCGGCCACCTCCGGCTCGCCCGCCGACCAGTCGCGCGGCGCGGGCCAAAAGCGTGATGGCCTGTTCGTTGGCCCGATATCTGGGTGCAAACAGCTCCGCGTCCATGTCGAGGAAGGCGACGACGTCGGCGTCAGTGATCTGGTGGAGCACTGCCTCAG
>JAYTVF010000481.1:0-10254 GCA_043744155.1 Acidimicrobiia bacterium
GGCGTCCAGTCGAAGCCGCGGATGACCGCGACGGGAATGCGTGAGATATTGCCCTTCACCAGTTCGGCCGCGCCGGCCAGTTCGTCGGCTGTGCACAACGCCTGAACCCGGAACTCGTGGCCATGTGGATCGTGCTGGCCGATATAGCTGGTGATGGGTGCCATACCCGCTATGCCGATGGCGATGTCGGTCTGCCCCTCGCGCCACGGTCGCCCGAAGGTATCGGAGATGATGACGGCGACGTTGAATCCCTGCCCGACCAAGGCGGCGCGAATGCGGCGAGCAGATGCGTCGGAATCGACCGGAAGTAGCAGGGCCCGGCCGTGGCCACCCGAACTCGACTGGTCGACACCGCTGTTCGCGCACACGAACCCGTGGTGCGTTTCGGTAATCAGGATCGGCCCGACCTGGCGCACGATGCGGCACGATTCAAGCAGCACAAGTTCGATAAGGCGGGCGTCTTTATCCCACTGCTGTGACCACGTGCGAGCGAACGCACTGGGCTCGATGTCGTCGAGTTCGACAATTCGGCCTTCGGATTTCGATACGATTTTTGAGCCGACCACTACCACATCGCCCGACAGCAGCGGAGTGCCAGCGGCGTTGGCGGCCTCGACGATCAGTGCGGGAAGATCGGCGCCGGGGGTGATTTCGGGCAGGCCGACGACGCCGAAAAGTTGCAGGCCGACGGTCATGTCGTGGTGTCCAAAGATCGCATCCTCGCACGTTATCGGCGGGTGGCGGATCGAGCCATCGCTCGTCATCAAGCCGCCCCACGCTGCGAGGTAGAGGGCCAATCAGGTGAAGTCGGCCAGAACGATTTCCGGTGGATCCAAGGCTGGCAGCGAGCGGCGAACTCACCCAGCCAGGGTACGGGGTTGCAGTGTCAAGAACACTTCTCGTTCCTCAAACCGCACCCGTTGGCAGCCGATGAACCAGGCATCGACGTCTCTTCGAAGTATGCGGGTGGTGATGGCTGTGGCTTTACAACAAATGTCGTTGCTGGGTGATGGCCCCCTCCATCAGGAACTGGCGCGACAGCTGGGTCTGGGCACTACGACCCGGCCCGATGCGTCGGGAACCCCTCTGGTAGTTGTGGCCGAGCAGGCATCGGACGTGCAAGCCATCGTGCGAGCCAAGGCGTGGCTACCAATCACGGCGATCATCGCCTGGCGGTTGCCGGAATCGGCCCTCTTACGACTCTTTGATCTCGACACTCTGGTTTTCATCGGGTTGCCGAACCCAGAGGTTTTCCATGCCACGGTCGCGGATGGTCCGAATCGGGCCGCCATGGTCGAGGAACGCCGGCGAACAGCCCGACTAGCCGCGGTAGAAGCGGCGCTCGCCACCCGTGGCCGAGCCGACGAAACACTCACTGTTGGAGGAGCGCTCTAATGGCGTTGCAATTGAAGCGGAAACCCAAAGATGCAGCCGAATCCGGGGCAACTGTCGTGCCCTCAGAACCGGCTGGCTACAAGATCCCGACCGGAAAGGCTCGAAAGGGCCGCAGTTATGGCGTAGATATCGATGGCAACGTCGTTCGTGTCGTGGAGCTCTTGGACAACGACGTCATCTCCTACGGCACCTATCAGGGCGTCACGACTGAGGAGGCGTTCCGTAAGTTTCTCTCCACACGACCGAGTGGTGACGTCAACGTGGCGTGGCTGGGCACCAACGTGCACGTGGTGCGCGTCGCCGTACCAGCGTTGCCCGATACCGCCCTGCGGCTGGGCATTCTCGACACCATCGATGAACAACTGCCTCTCACGCCGGGTACGGCCACAATCGCAGCCCGTCTGTTCAACGCTGCGAATGGGACCGCAATGGCCTCGGTTGCTGCCGTTGACAAGGACTCGACGAACGCCATCTGGGACGTGATCGGCACCGCGGATGTGCGTATCGTGCCCGCACCGTTGCTTATGGTGCAGGACGGACTCTATCTGGGGGTTCGATACAGCGATGCCAACCTGGTGCTCGTCGCGGGCGGAGCGGTCGTGTCGGCCCGGCCGCTGGCCACCGGCGGTCTCACGTCGATGTTTGAAAAACTGGGGGGAGACCCCTCCCGTGCCGCCGAGCGCTTCGCGACCGTGGCTCGTGGTGGCACTCGCCTCGATCCCGATGCTGCGGCTGTCGTCGACACCTATTCGGCATCTATCGGCGATGAAGTCCGACGAACGGTCGACTTTTGGGCTCGCCAGGGAAACAACGTGCCGTCGGAGGTTTTTGTGCACGGCCCCGGCATCGTGCTGCCGAACCTGTCGGGCAAGCTGCTCGACGCGGCGCTCTTCGCCCGCCCGGTCGGCATGCCCGACGTTTCGATCGAGACCATCGCTCGCACCGAGCGTCCAACGGCCTACATGGCGCTGTTGGCTGCGCAGATGGACAGTGGCTTGCAGCCGATCGCCGATCTCGTCGATCCTCGCAGCGCGGAGAAGGCTCGCAAAAACAAGGAAAAGGCCCGCAAGACGCTGCGACTGTTCGTCGCCCTCGGCGTCGGCGCGCTCGGAGTCGTCGCCTTCTTGGTGCCGTACGGTATCGCCAAGACCCGAAACGTGCTGGCCGCCAACGCTCGCCACAGCGCCGAGAATACCTACAAGGGCTATGCCAAAGAGCTGCGTCTGAAGGCCGAGGTAGAGGCCGGACTGAAGACGTATAACGCGGCAGTCGCCAACGAGATCGCATGGGAAGCGTTGTTCAAGGCCATGTTCGAGAGCGCCCCGCCCGGACTTAACCCGCAGTTCCAGTCTCTCAACGTCGCCCCCGACGCCAAGCAGGTTCTGGTGACCTTCTCTGCGACCATGAAGAACCCCCAGCCCACCGCAGACGCCAAGGGCGGCTTCGACAAGGCCATCGCGTCGTGGATCGATGAACTCAAGAAGCGCGGCTCCAGCCAGCCCTGGCCAAACTCGTTCACGATAAGCAACGCGGTTGCCTCCGCCACCGACCCGACGGCTATCGGCGGAAGTCAGATCGTTGGTTCGTTTACTGTTCCGATCCCTCTCGACCCGAAAGATCCGGTCACCAAGGCGTACCTGGCCTCGCGTGAACTGACGGCGCCCGGTGTGACGCCGACCACTGTTTCGGGTAACCCGAGCACGACGGCGGCAGCGGTAAGGGCGACCGCCGCTGGTTCGCCTGCACCGGGTGTGACGGCAGGCCAGGCCACCTCGGTACCGAGCGTTCCCTCTTCCCCTCCCACCACAGTGAAGGCCTGACCGATGAAACAGAACCGTTCGAGCATGATGTTGGCGGGCCTCGTTGTCATTGTCGCCGTTGGCCTGCCGTATTACGTCTCCAGCCAGAAAGCTTCCGCCCTGAACGCAAGGACATCGATGATTCGGTCCGAGGAGAAGAGCTTCCGAGAGAAGTCCGCGGTCGGTGCCAAGGTTCGAGCGGCTACGCCCCAGTGGACCAAAAGCCGGGAAACCCTGGCCTTGGCAATGCCGGCCGACTCTGACGTGCAGGGCGCCATCCGAACGCTGCAGGGTCTTACCGGCGGCGATGCCGCGCCCGACCATGTGAAGTGGTTGCAGGGCACCACCTCAAATCTGACTGCGACGCGACCAGCGGAGACGCCATCGGCCACCACCGCGCCCAAGGCAGGGGCCAAAACGGCGGCCACGACGACCACCGTGGCGACCACCAATATCGATGCACCGCTTCCGACCGGCGGATTCGACATGACGATAAATGTGTCAGGTTCCCGCAACAAAGTGCTTGCCTTTGTCAGCAAGATCCAACAGAAGCCTGAGCAGGTCGGTCGACTCTTTTCTGTGAAGTCGGTCAGTCTCTCCATTGAGGCGGGCGCAACCGTCGTGCCCGCTGCAGCGACCTCGGGTGCGGCTGCCGCCGCGGTGGCCGCTGTGGCAACAGGGGCCACCGGCAATGACGGCAACGGCATGGTCAAAGCGACTATTCAGCTCAAGGTGACGACGTTTGGCAACCCGACCTCGGCGACCGTTGCGAGCATCCAGCCGGCTGTGCAGCCGGCTGGCCCGCAGGAGACGACGACCTTGCCAACGACAGTCGTCTCGGCACCCGAGACTGTACCGGTTGCAGAGACACCGGTTGCTACGTCCGCGGCGCCAAGCGCATGACGCAGCCGCGGACGACCTCATGAGCGTATCTACCGTCAGTTTGCCCTCAAAGCTTCTCGCCGGCCTACGTACTGAGCCAGGGGCAGATCCCGAGAAGCTGTCTCGGGCGATGCAAGAAGCCTTCGGTCGCGGCATCAACCCGGTGCGCGCACTGGTAAACGAGGGTGTTTCCATTGAGGCGCTCGAACGAGTGGCCTGGTGGCATCAGGGTTACGACATTGCCGAAATAGATCCGAGCAACGTCGATCTCAACCCATTCACCCGGCTGCCTGTTGCCGTAGCCAAAGCACTCCGTGTGCTACCACTCGGCAAAATGGAGGGCGGATTCCGTATCGCCATCGCCGACCCCGACAACTTGGCGGTCGTCGACGAACTGCGAAAGCGTTTTGCCCCGGAAACGGTGCTCATCGCCGTAGCCGACGGTGGACTCATTGAGGCCGCCCTCTCAGCCATCGAGCATCGGGCAGTCAGCGCCGACTTCAAGGAGGATGACTTCGAGGACCAGTCGTCGGCTCAAAACGACGATGGCGGTGACAGCCTCATCGCCCAAATGGTGAACAAGACCATCGAAATGGCCGTCTCCTATCGGGCGAGCGATATTCATATCGAGCCAGCGGATAACGAAGTGCGTATTCGTATCCGCGTTGACGGGGTGCTCACTGAGATCGCGCATTACCCGATCAGCGCGGGACAGGGCATCATCAACAACCTGAAAGTCCGCGCCGGACTCGATGTAGCCGAGCGCCGAGTCCCCCAAGACGGCCGCATCACCATCACCGTCGCCGGTAGGGTGCTCGACCTTCGTCTCGTCACCCTGCCCAACGTTTGGCGGGCCGAAGGCGCCGTCATGCGAATCCTCGACCGCAGCCGTAGCGTGGTGAGCCTCGATCAGCTCGGATACTCGGCGCGAGTGCAGTCGACCTGGGAGCGGTTGGCCGATTCCCCCTACGGCGCTCTTTTGGCGACGGGGCCAACGGGGTCGGGTAAGACCACCAGCCTCTACGCCACGTTGGCCAAGATCGCCACCGCCAAGGTGAAGGTTTGCACCGTCGAGGATCCGGTCGAATACCGGTTCCCGGGCGTCACGCAGATGCAAGTCGATGTCCGCGCCGGCCGCACATTTGCAACAGCGCTGAAGAGCTTTCTACGAAGCGACCCCGACATAATTCTCGTTGGCGAAATTCGAGATCAAAATACGGCGAACACGGCCGTTGAAGCCGCCCTTACCGGCCACCTTCTGTTGGCCAGCTTGCACGCCAACACCGCAGTCTCGGCCCCGACCCGCTTGATCGAGATGGGTATCGAACCGTATCTGGTGGCCAGCGCCGTGCGCGGCGTTCTGTCGCAGCGGCTCACGCGAAAGCTGTGCCCGAATTGCAAGGTCGCCACCAAAGTGCCACCGGGAGCGTTCGACCTCTTGGAGGTCGATGTGCTGCCCGAAACCATCTTCGGCCCAGCCGAAAAAGGTTGCGGTCGATGTAGCGGTACCGGGTACCGCGGTCGGTTGGCCATCGCCGAAGTACTCGAGGTTACCGAGCCGATCTCTCACGGCATCGCGAGCGGCATGGATTTAAACGAGCTCCTTCGGGTGGCGCGTGCTGAAGGAATGGTGCCCATGTTTGAAGAAGGATTGCAGTACGTCATGGAAGGTGTCACTTCCCTCGCCGAACTCTCGAGAGTGATCAACTAATGCCGAACTTTACCTACCAAGCGGTGAGCAAGTCGACGGGTTCCACATCGAATGGCGTCCTCGATGCTGAAGGTATCGACGAGGCCCGGAACCAGTTGAAGAGCCAAGGGCTTCTTGTTGTTGATCTACACGAGGGTCGATCGGCCGGTAAGAAGGAAATTAAGTTCGGAGGGAACAAAGTAAAACTGAAAGATGTTTCGTGGGCCGCACGAAACCTTGCCACCACGCAGACGGCGGGCCTGCCGATTCCTCGCGCGCTCAAGATGTTGGCAGGCCAACGCTCCGGAGACGCGATCGGTCGAGTCCTTTTGCGAATTCACGATGATGTCATCGGCGGACGTTCGCTTGGTGAAGCTTTCGGCCAGGAAGAGGAGCACCTCGGTCGAATGACGACCGCCATGGTCGCGGCGGGAGAGTCAAGCGGAAAGCTCCATGAGAGCCTCACCAAACTGGCAGACCTGTGCGAGGCGAGGGTTCGACTGAAACGCAAGATCATGTCTGCGCTCACGTATCCGGCGGTGATGATGGTGCTCGTCGTCGGCATCTTTCTCACGATGTTGATCGTGGTAGTGCCGACGTTCAAAGGTATCTACGAACAGCTTGACGGGAAGTTGCCGGCACTCACCGCGTTCATGATGGCACTGTCGGACGCGATTCGTGGCCATATTCTCTGGATTCCGATCCTCATCGGAGGCAGCGTTTTCGGATTCAAGAAGATCTCGAAGTCGAAGGCATTCCGGCTGGCTAAGGATCGCCTTCTCTTCAAGATGCCCATGTTTGGATCGCTGTTTCTCTCCTCCGCGGTTGCCCGTCTGGCGACAACGTTGTCGTCATCTCTCGGTGCCGGCGTGCAGTTGCTCGACTCCCTGCAGCTCGCCGGTGACGTGGCGAACAATTCGATCTTTGAGGATGCAATCGGCACGATCCGGGGTGATGTACGAGATGGTAAGAGTCTCGGCAATGCGATGGCGCGTCAGGCGATCATTCCCGACATGTTCACCTCATTGGTCATGATCGGTGAGGAGACAGGCTCATTGGACAGCCTGCTCTACAAGTACGCCGAGATCCTGGAAGACGAAGTTGAAACGCGCGTCCAGGGAATCACGAGCATTATCGAGCCACTGATGATCGTTGCGTTTGGCGGGCTTGTAGGTGTGATGGTCGTGTCGCTCTATTTGCCACTTATCAACATCTTCAAGTTCCTGCAGTGATCCGACAGCGGTTCGAAAAGATGGCAGGTGACCGGGGATTCTCGCTGGTTGAGCTTGCCGTCGTTATCCTCATCATTGGGCTGCTGCTCGCTCTTGCGTTACCCGCCTTCTTGGGACTGCGGAGCAATGCCCAACATCGGTTGGCCCATTCTTCATTGCGGACCGCCGAAACCGAGGCGAACATCATCTTCGATGAGGCCGATACGTACAACATCTCGGTTACGAGAATGACTGCTGCGGAGCCCGCCCTGAAGTTTGTCCAGTCAGTTATGCTCGGCTCGTCAGATGCCAGTACCGGGCCGACGGAAATCGTCTACTACGGCGATCCGGCCAAGTTTGGCGCTGTTTCTCTCTCACACGGGGGACGGTGCTACCTGGTCACGGATGTGTCCGGCGAGCGACGAGGAGCCTTCTACCGCCCAGTGGGCAATGCCCCATCGTGCAGCCTGCCGACCTCGCTGTCGGCGCCCGGGCCCGATTGGACCCTCATCGTGTCGAGCTGACCGCGCACCCGATCGGCGACTCGCGCTGGATCAGCGAATCCAGCCTTCCCACGGGCGAACCGGCGGCGGAAGCGGCTGATCGGACTCAGGCGCCAAGCCGACGTGAAGCGGCGCGACGTGGGCCGCGGGTGACCCCGAGGATTCGCCATGGGGCAGCAGATCCACGCTGGGCGGGCCGAAATCGAGCTGATTGAACAGGTCATCGAGGTGTTCTTGGGAGAGCGGCGACTCACTGAAATAGGTATGCGGGACAGAGACGGCAACGGCGTCGGCAATCACGGGCACACCAACTTCGCTAGATGGCTGAGGCGGGGGCATGAATGGTGGAAGCGTAGCGGGCGGGGCGAATGGTTCAGTGACCCGAGCGACATCCCATGCCGGCGCGGCCATGTCTATCTGAGACCAACCAAGGCTGTCGTCGACGGGCGCTGAGAAAGGTGCGAGTGCAGCAGGCGCAGCCGCAACGGGGCTGGGAAAGCTCGAGAAACTGGTTTCTGTCGCCTGGTTGGTTTGGGGCGCAACCGACTCCCATTCCGTCAACCAGTCTGGTTGGGAGAATGCGGTCGACGACGGAACAAAGCCCCCGCCCGATTCGACAAGCGGTAGCTCCCATGAGATTCCGCCTCCGGTGCTCGACGAGCCGGGCGGATGAATCGGTGCAGGTGGGTCGGCCCAGCCTGCGGGTTCCGACCATGGCGTTGACCCGACAAGCGTGGCGTTTGCCGACATCGGGGTGACCGCTTGTGTTGCTGCGTCCTCACGATCGAGGCCGCGGAGAAACTCTGACCGCTCGGTCGGTGTCAACGCTCGATAGCGATTGAGAACATGCTGTTCCTCGGGATGAAGGGCAACGGCCGTCGGCGGTGCAGTCGGAGACGCCGGTCCGGCGAGTCGATCCTGCAACTGCACATTCAACCGCAAGACATCGTCGAGCGCGGTCAGCGCGTGGGCGCGGAACTCCTCGACGGAGCGCTTGTCGTAACCCTTGCCACCTTTGAACGGGAAGGCACTGAGATCGTCATAGGCATTCACACCCGCAAGATATGAGGACGCGGCAGTCGCGGGTGCTGATGCCGCCACGAGGTGAGCGGGCGCTTCTGCTCGGCCAGACAGAGTTTACGAATGCCCGAAATCCTCTTGTCGCAGCCTTGACGGTCATTTCCTCACAGGATCGGACAACAGACCGATCTAACTAGTGCGCAGCCGGAACCTGCGCTACCCACCACCTCTACAGGAGACCCCACGAAATGCTCAACCTCAAGCGCCGCATCGCCCAAGCCCGTCAGAACGACGAAGGCTTCACCCTGATCGAACTCGCCGTCGTTATCTTGATCATCGGCATTCTGCTCGCCCTCGCCTTGCCGTCATTCCTCGGCGTCCGCAAGAACGCCCAGCATAAGGCTGCTCAGGCCTCGGTTCGCCTCGCTCTCACGACTGCCAAGGCCATCTACAGCGACACCAACACCTATGTCATCGCCGACACCGAAATGACGGCACAGGAGCCGAGCCACGTGTGGACGGCTGCAGCACTCGGTGCGGCCACGCCGGCCATTTCGTCGAGCACAGTCATCTACTTCGGCGATGCCAACAACTTCGCTGCCGTGTCGAAGTCGAAGGGTAACCGGTGCTACCTGGCCGTTGAGGACAACGCCGCCGCCGCCAACCAGTCGGGCATCTACTGGGCCGACAGCGTCACGGACATCGATTGCAAGCTGCCCTCAGCCTTGACCGCTGCCGTCGTCGGCGCCGCACCGTGGCACAAGGTCACCGCAGCCTGATCCTTGGCCGTACTGCTTGATCCTGCGCCCGGGTTTCCGATGGGGACCCGGGCGCAGTTTCGTATCTCCCCTTTGAGCGATTTCGTGAGGCAATCCAGATGACCATGGCCCCCGCAACAACCAACGGCTTCTCCGCCCGCGACGCCGCTCTTGTCGACGCCGCCCACGCCGCCGGTATCCCGGTGATCACCCGGCTCGACAACCTCGATCTCACGGCCGCCCAAGCCGTGCCCGCCGACCTCGGTGTCGTCGGCGTGCGCTGGCACGATGGCTTCCTCATCGTGGCCTGGCCCGGGATACCAACCCCCGCCGAAGTGGCACGTGTGCAGCAACGAGTTGGCACACCAATCGTGCCGGCCATTGCGCCCGGTATCCACGAAGCACTGGCCGAACTGTCCAAACGAAGCAACGTGTCTCGCCCTCGAGTAGAAAAGATCCTCGACGTGGCCCTGGCGAAGCGTGCCAGCGATATCCATCTCAGTGTCGGAGTACCACCGATGCTGCGTATGGGCTCAGACCTGGCACCGATACCCGATTTCCCCCCCGTCACCCTCGATGAGATGCGGGACATGTGCGAATACGTCGCTGGCCCGGTGCTCACCAACTTCAACGGTGACTACGACGGCGGCTGCAACTATGGCGGATCCCGATTCCGCGTCAACGTCTCAATGCAGCGAGGCACGCCCACCATCGTGATGCGGGCTATCCCACTGCAGGTTCCACGGTTCGAGACCCTTGGTCTCCCAAAGACAATTCAAGGTCTTGCCGATATTCCTCGGGGCCTCGTACTGATCTGTGGACCAACCGGTTCAGGAAAGTCGACCACCCTGGCCTCGATCATCGACCGCATCAATCGCACCACGCCCTGCCATATCATCACCATCGAAGATCCGATCGAATATATGCATCCCAGCCGTCGTGCCATGGTGCGTCAGCGTGAGGTCGGCTCCGACACCGAGAGCTTCGCTCGTGGTC
>JAYTVF010000482.1:0-3017 GCA_043744155.1 Acidimicrobiia bacterium
CACGCATCGATGCGCGCTATTGGACCAGTTCAAGGTGGCGCCGCGAACGTCGTGAAGGCCCTTGATCGTGCCGTCGGACCCAACGGCACGATCATCATGACCCTTGGGGCGAAGGACGATTTCGGTTGGGTAAATGAGCGGCCAGAACTTGAGCGGGGCAGGCTGCTCATCGGCTCGCCACCCTTCGATTGCCTGACAACCCCCGCCGACCCCGACAATGGTGTCCTGGCTGAAGCGTTCCGCACGACGCCTGGCACGCTCGTGTCGAACCACCCCGAAGGTCGGTTCGGTGCCCGGCGCAAACTGGCCAAGCAGTTCACCACCGATGTGCCGTGGAACGACTACTACGGCATCGATTCCCCGCTAGAGCGATTGATTCAGGCCAACGGCAAGGTGCTCAGACTCGGCGCCGACCTCGACACGGTGACCCTCATCCACTACGCCGAGTTCTTTGCCGAGGTTCCCCACAAACGGAGGGTACGTCGACACCGCCTGATCTCGACCCGCTCTGGCCCGCAGCTCACCACGATCGAGTGCCTCGATGATACTGACGGCATTGTCGATTACCCCGGTGAAGACTATTTTGCGGTCATTTTGCGCTCATATCTCGACACGCACCACACGCCCCGCGGCTCCGTGGGAAACGCTCCGAGCGAACTGATCGAGGCCACCGACCTGGCTGCATTCGCCGAGCTCTGGATGAACGAGCACCTGGGTGACGTTGGGACTGCATCCTGGGCCTGACGGGACGGAGAACAACGTCTACGATCCCGTCTTCGACAAAGGAGCCATCATGAGCAGCGTCAGTACCTACCTCAATTTTCCAGGAAACGCCGAAGAGGCTTTCACCTTCTACGCTCAGGTGTTCGGCACCGAGCTCGTCGGACCCGTCTTTCGGATTGGCGATATGCCAATGCCCGACGGCGCCCCTGCGCTGGCCGAAGAAGACAAAGCCAAGATCATGCACATGATGCTGCCGATACTGGGCGGGCACTGTTTGATGGCCACCGACATGCTCGAATCGATGGGCCAGCACACCGTGATCGGCAACAACACCACCATCAACCTCAACATCGATACGCGAGCCGAAACCGACACCCTGTTCGAGGCGTTGTCCGGGGGCGCCACCGACTGTGCTCCGATGTCAGACCAGTTCTGGGGCTATTGGGGCTGTTTCCTCGACCGCTTCGGCATCCGCTGGATGTTCAACTGCGCCGAAGTCGCCGTCGCCGCATAGCTCTGGTCAGCTGGACCGATCGCAGGGCTGGACCGGTCAGCCGAAGAGGGCATCGACGAACTCATCGGGATCGAACGGGATGAGGTCGTTCAGTCCCTCACCGAGGCCGACCAGCTTGACCGGGATACCGAGTTCGGTCTCGATGGCAAACACGATGCCACCCTTGGCCGAACCGTCGAGTTTGGTCAGCACCACGCCCGTGAGTTCGGTGGCATCAGTGAACTGCTGAGCCTGGATCATGCCATTTTGGCCCGTCGTCGCGTCGATCACCAGAAGCACTTCCATGACCCGTCCAGGGTCACGATCGGCAACTCGCCGCACTTTGCGGAGCTCCTCCATCAGATTCGTCTTCGTGTGCAGCCGGCCGGCCGTGTCGGCCAAAACGAGGTCGGCCCCTCGCGCTGCTGCCCGCTGGATACCGTCGAAAATCACTGCGCTCGGATCAGACCCCTCCGCCCCTCGAACCAGTTCTGAGCCACTTCTGCCCGCCCAGGTACCGAGCTGTTCGGCCGCCGCGGCGCGGAACGTGTCACCCGCGGCCATGATGACCTTTCGCCCATCAGCTACCTGTTGTGCGCCGACCTTGCCAATGGTGGTTGTCTTGCCCACACCGTTCACGCCCACAAACAGCCAGACATTTGGAGAACCATCCACTGATTCGAACCGAAGCGATCGGTCGGCACCTGCTAGCCGCGCTTTCAGATCGCCCTTTAGCGCGTCGAGTACGTCGGCAGGCGTCGTCAGCTCTTTTGCCTGCACCCGCTCCTTGAGGGAGGTCAGCATGGCGTCGGTGCGATGGACACCGAGGTCGGACAAGAGCAATGACTCCTCCAGATCATCCCAGGTCGACTGGTCTATGCCCGACCGCCCGCGCACCCCAATCGCTGCAGCAAAGGCATTGCGAGCACGGCCGAGGCGATCTCGGAAACGTGGACGCTCGGGTAGCGCCTCGACCGCTGGCTCATCAACCGCAAGCCCGTCAACCGTGTCCTCGTCGGCGGGCACCGTCTGCCACTCGTCGCCAATCTCGTCAAGCTCATCGTCAGTGACCGTCGGTGCGGGGGTCGCCCCCGGAGTCGGTGCGGGGGTCGCCCCCGGAGTCGGCGCGGTCGACGGCCTCGACGGTTGGGTCGGCTTCGTCGTCGGACCGACGGGGGCTGACCTGTTTCGGTTTCGACGACGACTGATGAACGGAACGCTGAGACCGAAGGCCAGAACGAGAGGGATGAGAACTTCGATCAGGGTTTTCATGCGACGTCAACCCTATCGGCCAGACGTGCTTGGGCATGCCAAGACCGGGCGGACCTTGGCCACATGGCAACGATTTGGTACCGGTCAGCTCGGCCTTTGTCGATCGAGCACACCGCTGGTCCCCCGTTGCTTCGCGCCACGAGCTAGCGGATGACCGATTTACGCCCGACGGCCACGGCTGCGATCACCACGGCGGCCGTGAGGAAACCGGCCACATCCGGGCGCTCACCCAGCATGGGCCACGCCCACACCAGCGACAGCACAGGTTGGGCCAGCTGGATCTGGCCCCCGCGGGCAATACCGGCCCGGGCCAAACCGGCATACCAGGCAAAGAAGCCGAGAAACATCGACACGACTCCGATATACGCGAACGCTCCCAGTTGACCGGCGGTCGCTTTCTCGATGCCACCCGAGGTGGCGATCGCCGCCGGAATCGTGATCGGAAGTGCGATGACCAACGCCCAGGAGATCACCCGCCAACCCGACATCTGGCGGGCGAGTTTTGCTCCCTCGGCGTACCCGAGAGCGC
>JAYTVF010000483.1:0-3004 GCA_043744155.1 Acidimicrobiia bacterium
GCGAGTCGAACGCCGCGTCGACGGGCGAGCTTTCAGGACGGCTGCACGCACTGATCGAACGAAATCGACGTATCCACAACGTGGAATGTGTCAATCTCAATCCGGCGACCAACGTGATGAGCCCCCGTACCGAGGCAGCGTTGGCTGCAGGCCTGGGTTCTCGACCCTCGCTGGGTTACGCCGGCGAAAAGTACGAGATGGGCCTCGAAGCAATTGAGCAGATCGAGGTGTTGGCGGCCGACCTCGCTTGCCGCGTGTTCGGCGCTCGCTACGCCGAGATCCGGGTCGGTTCCGGTGCCCTTGCGAACTTGTACGCCTTCATGGCCACATGCCAGCCCGGCGATTCGATCATCGTCCCGCCAGCAACCGTCGGTGGACACATCACCCATCGACCCGGCGGTGCGGCCGGGCTGTACGGGCTCGATATTCATGAGTGTCCGATGGACCCAATCCGATACACGCTCGACGTTGAGGCACTCGCGACCCTGGCCCAACGGGTGCGGCCCAAGCTGATCACCATGGGGGCGAGCCTCAATCTGCAGCCGCATCCGGTCGCCGCCGTACGGGCCGTAGCCGATGAGGTTGGCGCCGCTGTGTTGTTCGACGCGGCCCATGCCTGCGGCATGTTCGCCTCCGGTCAGTGGCCGAGCCCGCTCGATGAAGGCGCCGACTTGATGACGATGAGCACCTACAAGAGTCTTGGTGGCCCTGCCGGCGGACTCGTACTCACCAATCGGGCCGACCTCGCCGAGCGTCTCGACGGCATTGCGTACCCGGGTCTCACCGCGAACTTCGATGCGGGCAAATCGGCGGCGCTGGCGTTCACCATGCTCGACTGGCTCGACTTCGGCGCAGCCTACGGCGCAGCGATGGTGGACACCGCGTTGGCCTTGGCCGCATCGCTGAACGATCTCGGATTGCCGGTGTTTCGCACAACAGCCGGGTTCACCCGGTCACACCAGTTTGCCGTTGATGCGCGAGCGTGGGGCGACGGGCACCAGGCCTCATTGCGGCTTCGCCAGGCCAACCTGCTGACCTGTGCCATCGGGCTACCGGGACGCACCGAGTGGGGTGGCATCCGTTTTGGCACGCCAGAAATCGTTCGCTGGGGGATGACGGCCGAGCACATGCCCGAACTGGCAAACCTGATAATTGACGCGCTTCGAGACGATCCGGCCACCGTTGCCCCGCGCACCACCGAGTTGCGCGGCCGCTTCCGCTCGCTCCATTTCGTGAGCTAACGCCCGCTCCGTCGCGAGCCACGTACAGGGGTACTGCGGGCGGCCTATGAGCCCCAGATGTCGCCCAAGGTATAGCCGTTGGGGAAGGGATCAGTTGGGTCGAGTACGTAGGTGGCGAGGCCGGTGATCCAGGCGGTGCCGCTGATAGTTGGCACGACGGCTCGATACGGCCCGACCGTGGTTTCACGCAGCAGTCGGCCGGTAAACACTGTGCCGAGGATCCCTTCGTGGCGGAAGTCCTGCTGTAGCCCGAGTTGCCCCTTGGCGTGCAACACAGCCATCTTGGCGCAGGTTCCGGTGCCGCAGGGCGACCGATCCACGGCGCCGGTCCAGGTGGCTGGTCTGTCCCAATCGAAGACGCCGGTCGAGACCGTGACAGCGTTGCGTCGGCTGGCGGCGGGATCGACCGGTGGCGACGACAGCTGAGCGATCGTGATGTCGAAGATGCCCGGGTTTTCTGGATGCACGACGGGGAGCTGTTCTCGGGCTGCGGCCTTCACCATCTCGCTGATGCGAACGATGTCGGCCGCCTCGTCTGGCTGAAGGCGCACGCCGAACTGCGCAGCGTCGGCGATGACGTAGAACATGCCTCCCCACGCGACGTCGACGGTGACCGAGCCGAGATGCGGGACCTCGATGATGGTGTCGAGGTGGGTGGCGAAGGCCGGTACATTTTCGAACGTAACGCCGGTGACCTTCCCATTCTCGCAGGTGGCCCGGACCTTGACGAGCCCTGCAGGCGCTTCCAACGTCAGGTCGGTGACGGGTTCGACCATCGGCACGATGCCCGTCTCCAACAGTGCAGTCGTGACGCAAATGGTGTTCGTGCCCGACATAGGCGGGTACTCGACCTGCTCCAAAATGATGAAACCGGCGTCAGCGTCGGGATGCGTCGGCGGGAAAATGATGTTGCAGTTCGCCGCCGGATAGCCGCGTGGCTCTCGCAGCATGCGCAGCCGAATGTCGTCATGGTGCGACTCGAAGTACCTCATCTTGTCGTACATGGTGGCGCCAGGAACGTCACGGATGCCCCCGGTAATGACGCGCCCGGGCTCACCGCAGGCGTGTAGATCGACGGCGGTAATCATATTTGAGATGCGCATGGGCGGTCTCCATGGTCGGCGGTGTCTGCAACGTAGCCCGCGCCGCGTCCCCGACGCCTCGTGGTGCTGCGCGAAGTGTTGCCGGACAACAACCTGTTCACCGTACGCGGACTGGGGAGCGACGGCGGCTGGGGCGTGATGCTCGGCGTCGGCTAGCCGTGGCGGGCGAACAAGGTGATGCGGTCCTCGCCGACCTTGGCACGGAACTCGGGATCGTCGATACCGAGGCCGGTCGTCGGCGCCAGACAGAGCACGCCGATCTTGCCCTCATGCTCGTTGCGATGGATCGTCCGAGCCGCCAACCCAACCTCGTCCATGGGATGAACGCGTGAGAGAAGCGGCTGAACCTTGCCGAGCGAAATCAGCCGGTTGGCCTCCCACGCCTCGTGGTAGTTGGCGAAGTGGCTGGCGACGAGCCGCTTGAGTTTCATCCAAAAGTGCCGGTTGTCGAATTCGACCATGTAGCCCGATGTCGCCGCGCAGGTGACGATGGTGCCACCGCGTTTGGTGACGAAGACCGACGCTCCCATCGTGGATCGACCGGGGTGTTCGAACACGATGTCGGGATCTTCGCCAACCAGGCCGCGGATGTCCTTGCCGAATCGCCGCCATTCCGATTCATCCTGGGTGGTCTCATCGGACCAGAAGCGGTAGCCAGCC
>JAYTVF010000484.1:0-3002 GCA_043744155.1 Acidimicrobiia bacterium
AACTGGCCATCGACGATCTCACATTCGATTCCCGAAATCCGAGGAGACCCATCAACGCGTAGCGTCGCAAGAGTGCGGTGACGTCCGACTTCCAGCAAGCGACGCGCCCGCGCAGAAAACTCTGGCTCGTCCTGTTCGAATGCAGCCCAACTCGTCATGTCGGCAGCGTATGCCAAGGAGGTCGTCGGAGAGTCACGTACAGGTAGGCTCAAGGTCGTACCGGCGGCGAGACGCAGGAGCGGATTATGCGACAGATGAGCCGACGGGAATTGTTCGTGGTGGCGGGCGGCTCGGCAGCACTTTTCCTTGCCGGATGTGGCGACGACGGAACAGCTGTCGTAGCCACCAGCACGTCGGAATCAGCGACGTCGAGCCCATCAGCGACCACCGAACCGCCGTCCACTGAACCGGCGAACGACACCCTGGCAACCACGACAGCAACTGCGGCCCACGCCACGAAAACGAGCCCGGTATCGACTACCGCGGCAACTGCAGCGACCGCTCCGGCCGATGGCCGTTGGAGGATGCCCGCCGAGGAGGACCCTCACGAGCGCACCTGGATGTGTTGGCCATCCAGTGTCGAAGTCTGGGCCGAGGATCTCGGCCGGGTACAGGACGCAATCGTGCGCGTCGCTTCGGCCATCGTGCAGTTCGAGCCAGTAGCAATGTTGTGTCGCCCCGATCAGGTCGGCACCGTCACCAAGCGGCTTCCCACCGTCAAGGTCATACCGGGCGAGGTCGATGACCTCTGGGCGCGTGACACCCTGCCAAATTTCGTCATCCGCACCGGTGCGAACGCGAAGCTCGAAATGGCCGCAGCACACGCCAGGTTCAACGGCTGGGGAAACAAACAACTCCACTCCGGCGACGAGACTCTGGCCGCCACGGTAGCGGTACATCTGGGCGTCGAACTGTTGGACTCCGGACTCGTCGGAGAGGGTGGCGGGATCGAAGTTGATGGCACCGGGACCGTGCTCGCGGCGGCAAGTTCGTGGGTCAACGACAATCGAAATCCCGGAATAACGCGTGACCACGTCTCGTCCGGACTGACCACAATGCTCGGCGCCGATCGAGTGATCTGGGTCGATGGTCTCGCCGGTCAAGACATCACCGACGGCCACATCGATACCCTGGCCCGTTTCGCTGGAGCCAACGTGATCCTGGTCGACGCCCCTGCCTTCAATGACCCGACCGACCCATGGTCAGTCGTTGCCGCCCGTACCAAGAAGGAGGTGAGCGTCGCCCGCCGCCGGGACGGCCATCCCTACGACGTGCGCCAGATCACCCAGCCGGCCAAGCCCCGCGGGAGGGGCAAGGACTTTTTGTCGACCTACATGAACTTTTACGTGTGCAACGGCGCGGTCATCGCGCCCCAATTCGGTGACGCCAAGGCAGACGCCGCTGCCCGATCTGTCATTCAGGCGCTGTTCCCAAGCCGCAAGGTTGTCATGGTCGACATCGACCCCATCGCTGCCGGTGGCGGTGGCATCCACTGCGCCACCCAGCAACAACCCGCCCTCATCTGACCTTCGCTCCCAGCTTCACACACCTCGGCCAAGTCATACGACCACGCATCCCTCCCGGATACGCAGTGCCGATCCGCCCGCCACTGTCGGATCAACCCGTAGCGAACGGATCGACCCGCCCGCGAACGGATCGACGCGTAGCGAACGGATCAACCCGTCGCGATCGGATCGACCCGTCGCGATCGGATCGACCCGTAGCGCTCGGATCGACCCGTCGCGCTCGGATCGACCCGCCGCGCTCGGATCGACCCGCCGCGAACGGACTCGGCACCTAGGGTCGGCGTCGCTGACGCTAGTGTTGGTTTACGTTGGGTCGTCACCGTCGTTGATCAGCGGCGTGCAGACGCCACCAGGTACCGAGGTGCGGCAATGGTTTCCGCTCAGGTCGATTCCGGCGCCGGTGCCATCCCACTTCACGTCGGTGAGGTTGTCGGTCAGGCGGTTGTCGACGACTGAGTTGTTCAGTGGCACCGTACCGCCCAGTGATGTGCTGTCTTTGATGGTGACACCGCTGCCATCAAAGGTTGATGAGCCGGCGTTATGGCCGTCGATGACGTTCTCGTTGACGGTGGTGTCATGCGCACCCGACAGCAACACGCCGATACCTCCGGAGACATCGGCATCGCCGCAGATCATGTTGTTGTGCGCAATGACGTTGAGGGTGACATGCGTAGCGCCTGCGCCACCGCCACCATGGTCGGCAATTGCCACGCCGATGCAGTTTCCGTGAATATGGTTCTCGGTGATGTCGGCGCCCGAGGAATCAGACAGCAGGATTCCCGCGGCGTTGTTGTAAATGGTGTTCTCGCTGATGCGCGCACCGGCCGCCTGCGAGAAGGCCAGCACCACGCCAGGGCCGGCATTGTTGCCGATCTCGTTGTTGATAACCGTGGCATGAACGCTGTCGAATACCACGAGGCCCGCTCCACCGTTGTGGTCGAGCAGGGTCTCTTCGATCACGAGGCCTTCGGAACCCAGTACGGCAATACCGTCGTAGGCCGCTTCGGTGACGCGGATGCCGACGATAGTGACGCCAGCGAGCCGCGCAAGGGGTGCATTCGGATCGACGATCGGGGCGGCGACACAGACGCCGGCGGCACCGAATTCATTAGTACATGGGCCAGGAGTCCAAGCGGTCGGCGAGAGCAGCACGACGCCGCGTGCGAGCAGGTGCACCGCCTTGGCGATGACGATGTTCTCCCGGTAGGCGCCGGGCTCGACGAGCACCGTGCTGCCGGCAGTCGCAGCGTCAAGCGCAGCCTGAATAGATTGGCCAACGTGCACGGTGACAGATCCGTGATCGTCCATCGGTTGATCGTGGGCGAGGGCCGGGACTGCGCCAAAGGCCAAGGTTGCGCTAGCAACCGCAGCGACGGTCAAGACAATCCGGGCGGGCCGGTTTCTGGGCATCATGCTCCTTAAGTATCGGTGGATTTGAGCGCCCCGCCGGGTACCAAAGGAGTTGGGTGAGATCTA
>JAYTVF010000485.1:0-3000 GCA_043744155.1 Acidimicrobiia bacterium
TGGTCGCTGACTACAAGCCCGTCGTCATCGGTGGCGCCGTTGCCGGTACCGACTACGAAAAGGCCCGACGCGCCGACATCGAAATCGGATAGCCACGCCGGCCACGCCAGTCGTGCCAGCCGTCTGGTGGTCCAGCCGTCCAGTCGTGCCAGCCGTGCCAGCCGTGCCAGTCGGCCGGTCTGGCCCAATCACGCGCCTATTTCGGATGCAAGGGATCGAATCCGATAACCAAGAGGATCACCCAATCCCGAGGCCGCTGCCTGGGAGTGTCTTGGCGAACCAATGATGTGCGTAGGGGTTGTCGTTGTAACGCTCGATGGCCCGATACCCGGTGCGCCCGTACATGGCGACCGCCTCGGTCAGCGATTCGTTGGTGTCGAGCACGACGGCGTCGTAGCCGAGGTTGCGCGCCACCGATTCAAGGTGATCGAGCAGTCGAGCGCCGAGCCCCCGGCCCCGCCAGCCAGGATGGATCCACATCCGCTTGATCTCGGCGGTGCTCGCATCATGGCGTTGAATGCCGCCACACCCGAGAGCCATGTGCCTGTTCGTCAGCAACACGAACGCGCCCGTTGGGCCGCGCAGTGCAATGGCATCGGACGCGGTGCCGCCGGCATCCACATCGAAACCGGCGGAGAAGCGAGTGTTCAGCTCTACGAAGTACTGGGCCATCGCCGATCTAGCCGCCGACGAACCGGGATCGACGACGCCGAACCTGAGCCCCTGCTCGGTACTCATTGTGCGCCCCGCCATGCCGGAGCGCTCGTGCGGTCGCCATCGCCGCTCGGAGCCGCCGGGGAACAAATTCGATCGCCGTCGTCCGCCGGTGAATGCGCCGTCATGTTCCTCGCTACCCTCGCACCCGTCGGCGCGCCGTACATCATGATCAGTTCGCTGGCCACGACAGCGAGGCGAGCCCGTACGCTTGGCGGTTCGAGCACTTCGAGCATGGCCCCGAATCCGGCCAACTCGCTAGCGACAATGCGGTCTGAATATCCGCGAACCTCTACCTCGACGCGCCCGTCGGCCACCGCGGCGCCAATGCGCAGGTTGGTGCCAAAGGTGTGTCGCAGCCACGACATCACCACCGGAACTACCAAGGCTCGAACCCGGATCGGCACCCGGGCATCCTCCATCACACTGGTGATCATCTGCCAACTCTCGGCCAGCACGAAACCCTCCGGACGCACCACGGGGTCGCCGGTCACCTCGACCGAGGTCATCCGATCGAGCCGAAATGTTCGTTGACCGGCCTCAGTGCCCGCCACCAGATACCAACTGTTGCCTTTGGTCGCCAGCCCGAGCGGATGCACGACACGACTGCTGACGGCCCGGTCACGAGCCACATACCCGAGAACGATCTGGGTCGCGTTGATCACTGCGGCTTGCACTGCGTCGAGATGCACCGGCATCGGCTGATCGTTGGCGGTTCCGCCCCAGGCCGCGTCATCATGCACGATCGCGACCGATGCTGCCTCGGCCCGGTCTCGAAGCGGCTCGGGAAGCGCACGCAGTAACTTTCGCAGTGCACCGCGCACTTCGGGCGTTGTGGCCCGGGGTCCCGCCAGTACGAAGAGAGCCTGAGCCTCAGCTGAGGTGAGCCCGCTGAGGTCGGTGCGTCCGTCGCCGGCCAGCCTCCACCCGCCGTTACGGCCTTGGGTGGAATAGATGGGGAGTCCGGCGACGCCGAGAGCGTCGAGGTCGCGACGCGCGGTCCGTTCGGAGACTTCGAGTTCACTCGCAACCTCGGCGGCCGTGACTTGCCCGCGCGTCTGCAGCATCATCAAAATTGACACCAACCGGTCGGCTCGCACGCGGTAAGTTTCTCATGAAAACCGGACACCATCTGTCCTATTTAGGTCGTCATGATGAGCTCTATGACAAACGCTTCCCACATCACCCCTGACCCCCGGCCGTTCTTCGCCAAGGCCGTCGCCATCGCTACGCCCATCATCGACGGGGCGCGACTCGACCAGTCGACGTTGCCGACACCCTGCCCCGACTACGACGTGCAAGGTCTCATCGAGCACCTTCTTTTCGCCATCGATCGCGTCGGGTCGTTGCCCGGCTCAGCAGTCGCAGCTCATTCGGAGGAAGCTACGATTTCGAGCTCGAACTGGTCTGCGGATTGGCGGGCGATGACCGAGGCCGCGTTGCAAGCATGGGCCGACGACGACGCGCTCACCAAAGTAACCGTGCTGCCCTGGGCCACCATGACCGGTGCCGAAGCTCTCGGCACCTACACCAGTGAGATCACCAACCACACCTGGGATCTGGCGAAGGCCACCGGTCAAACGGCGCTCTGGGATGACGATGTGTGCCGACTGAGCCTGGCCTCGATGCAGCGGGAATTGCCCATCGCCGACCGTGCGCCGATGTGGGCAGGCATGCTGGCCCACGCACCAGCCGACTTCGTCTTTGCCGCCCCATTCGGTAATGCCATCGCCGTGCCTAGCGATGCTGCGCCAATCGATCAGTTGCTCGCCTGGTGCGGCCGCCAGCCCTGACCAGTCGCTCAGCCTGGGGTTGTCGCACAACCTTCGGGGGTTGTCGCTCAGCCTGGGGTTGTCGCTCGGCCTGGGGTTGTCCCTCAGCCTGGGGTTGTCGCACAACCCGTCGTATTTTGGGGATTTGGGTGGAGGTTTCGCCTGGGTTGTGTGCCCGATGCGCCGAGGTTGTGTGCCCGATGCGCCGAGGTTGTGTGCCTGATTTGTCCGATGCGCCGAGGTCCGATGTGCCAGGGGTTGTGTACGGGGCTGGACCGGATTGATCGTCGGGACGGACGAGGTTGCTAGAGGTAGGGCAGGTAATAGTTGAGCTCCCAGTCGGTGACAGCGGTGGTGAATTTCGCCCATTCATCCCGCTTCACCGCCAGGAAGTTGTCGACCAGGTTCTGACCGATGGCCTGACTGAACTCGGTGTCGGCCTCCAGCGCATCGAGCGCGGCGGCCAGATTCGGCGGGGTCGACCGATCGGTTGATGCCGTCTCCAGCGCATCAC
>JAYTVF010000486.1:0-10167 GCA_043744155.1 Acidimicrobiia bacterium
ATATCGCCGTAGCGGGCGGGTCGCCAGCCGCCCTCTGTGTCGGCTACCGCCCAGGTCCTGGCGGTTTGTAGGATGCCCACCAGTTCGTTGGCCTCGGCAACACGGATCTCGTTGGCACTGCCGACCTGTTCGGCTCCGAATGTCACCACTGCCGCGCCGACCGGAGCCGCAGGTCGAGCGCTGAAGAGGGGGACGAATGCCGCTTGGGCGCCGGGCGTCTCCTGAATGAGCTTGCCGAAGACATCGTTGACCCAGCCAATGATCGGCTCGGTTGTGCGGAAGTTGGTCGTGAGGTGGAGCACATCGTCGGTTAGGGCCGAGCGAGCAGCCAGGAACAGGCTGATATCCGCCCGGCGGAATCGGTAGATCGACTGCTTGGGATCACCTACGACGAACAGGTGACCAGGTTCTGGGGGCAGGTCAGCCCACGTCCCGTGCAATCGGGCCGGGTCGGTTGTTATCAGGCTAGCCAGTTCAAGTTGAATGGGGTCGGTATCCTGAAATTCATCGAGAAGCACCCGCTTCCACCGATCGTGGAGCTGTGCTCGCACCACGGGACCGTGCTCGAGGTGGCGTAGGAGGGCTCGCGCCTGCACCAACAGGTCGTGGAATTCGAGTCGGCCGCTTCGCTTCCGCTCAGTGGCGCTGGCCAACGCCATCTGCCCGAAGACCACCGCCAGATGCGAAAGGCAGCCGTCGATGATGGCGTCGGTACGACGGCCGGCGAGTTCGTGCAGCTGCTGAAGTTCGTCGAGTACCTCCTGTTTGCGGTTGGTTGCGCCCTTACCCTTGCCATTCCACGTGGCGGCCTGACCTAATCGGCTGGGAAATTTTGAGGCGCGTACGAGGGTGAATCGAGCGAAGTTGTCGGCCCCTTCGAGCTGGTCGGCGAGGGGTTCGAGACCGACGAGGTGTAGTACGAGCTTGTCGTCTGGGGCGGCTTCGATCACGCTCTGGCACGAGTCGAGCAGCCGACGAAGGGCGCGAACGAGGTCATCGACCTGTAGCGATGGCACAACGGGTGCGGTCGCAGGTAACCAACCCTCGACCAAGTCGACCTCGCGTCCCATGGCCAGCATCAGCTGGCGGAACTCACGACGGCGGATATTGGCGGCACGGGCGTACAGCAGCACATCGGCGAGTTCGCTGTCGGTGTCTGCCTGGCGCAGTAGAGCATCGAGGTCGTCGCGCCAACGTGTTTCGAACACAAGTTGCGAACCGATCTCGTCGAGAACCTCGATGCGCGGGGGCAGGCCAGCCTCGATTGGGTAGTCGGACAGGATGCGCTGCGCAAAAGAGTGCAATGTGCCAATTGCTGCCCGATCAAGATCGTCGAGCGCCGCCCGGCAGGCACGTGCTGCTCTATCTGGGCCTGAAGCGACCCGACCCAGTTCCTCGCGAATGCGGTGACGCAATTCGCTGGCGGCCTTCTCGGTAAAGGTGATTGCGGCGATCTCGGTGATGGCCAGGCCCGAGCAGATGGTGGAAACGATGCGCTCCACCAGTGCGGTCGTCTTGCCCGATCCGGCGCCGGCCTCAACGAAGAGGGTTTCCGCTAGAGCGGAACCGATACGCGTTCGGGCCGGCTGGTCCGGCGGTAACCGCGAGGCCACGATTTCAGACATCTCCATCACCAAACCCTTCGTCCGAACCGATGTCGGGCGCGTCGTCAACCTCTGACTCGCCCAGCAGGGCCCGATAGCCGGCCAATACGTCTGCCGCTTTCATGCGATGCCAGGCGCGATCAAGGTCGCTTACACCCATACCGTCGGGGTCGCAATATCGGCATGGGATGAACCCCGGTCGGGTCGAGGGTTGGGGGCGGTTGGGGAAGAGGCCCTGTTCGATGCCGTTGACAATTCGTTCGACATCGACGCCAAAACGTTCGAGTACCGCATTATCGACGACGTAGCCGATCTCGGCCCGGGTCGCCGTGCTGGAGATGAATCGATATGCCGATGTGGTCGACGCGCCTTCGGTTCCGGCAAAGGCATCGCGCGCTGCCAAGGCATAGATCGGCAGCTGCAGGCGAGCGCCGTGATCATCGGGGGCCTCACTCGACAACCCGACGTACGGAAGTGAGTTGCCGGTTTTGTAATCACTGACCTCGAGGTTGCCGAATCGGGTGCGATCGACCCGGTCGATTGAGCCTCGGAACCAAAGGGTTCGACCGCTTGGTAGGTGCAGCGCTGCGGTGGGTTGATTCTCTCCGCCAAAGGGCACCTCACAGCCCACGGGAGAGGCGAGTTGCATGGCCAACCGCTCGGCATCAGCGGCGATGTAGGTAACGATGTTTCCCCACACCCGTTCTCGGTCGTAGCGCCAATACACTGCTCGACCGGACCGGCCATTGCGCTCGAGGTCGTCAGCTTCTTCGTCGAAAATCTCTCTTAGCCGCGACTGTTCTGTCGCTGACAGCCATGTTGCGGGCTGGCGTGAATCGACGGCCGCGGCCACGAATCGTTCGAGCACCTTGTGCACCAGGTTGCCTTCATCTAGCGCAGTGAGGGCCAGTTCGTCAGCCGGATCCTCGACAGGCTCGACCCGCAGCACATAACGGACAAAGTACGCATGGGGGCAAATCGCCCACGTCTGCAACCTTGTCGGTGAAAGTGGGGTGCCTGTCACCGTAAGAACCTGAGCAGCCGTAGCGCCGACGTGACCGTCGAACGGGGTGAAATCATCGGAACTTCGAGCCACGATCGTGGCGACAGCCTGGGCGTAGACGCTGTCGCCAGGGTCGGGGGAAGCTCCGCCAACGAGGGCTTGGAGCCGGGCTTCGTGCTCGGTACCAAGCGTACGCGCCTGCCGCAAAGATCGCGAGAAGGTCCCGACTTCCTGGGAGGCATGAGGGGTGAGCAGCGGACCGATCCAACGTGATGGCCGCCGATCGCTGCGCTGGCGAAGGTCGCCCTTTGGCCAGGTCACGATCAGTTCGCCGTGCCCGGCGGCCGCAGCCGCAGCCAGGAATTCGCGCTGCTGCTGCCACGGCCGAGTCGCCGACAGATCGAGCTCGCGTGAAGCCCATCGTTCCTTGTCGGGCAACACTGGATCGTCGCTGTTTGCTGCGGGCAAGATGCCTTCAGCTGCCCCCACGACGACGACAAGGTCGAGGTCGAGACCGAGCGCTTCGGCCAGCGGCCCGACCACCAAGCCCATACCGCGGCGGCCTCGGCGTACCGCAGCATTGTCGAGTGCGTGTTGCAGCGCCCGTTGGAATCGGTCCAGATCGGGCGCCGGGTCGACCGGGTCGAGGTGCCAAAGTTGATCGAGCACACCGTCGACTTCGTCGGCCATGCGTTGCTGGGCCACGGGCCAATGGCTGCGCACAAGGTCATTGCCGATAAGTTGGAAAAGCAGACCTTTTACGGTGTCGACGCCGGAGCGCCAGCTCGTGATCACGCGTAAACGATCAAGGCGTGCCGTGAACTCCTGCATGAACGTGGCGAATCCAGCCACGCGGGCCGCTTCCTGCTCGAGGTGGCTGGCTTGAGCGTGTTCGCCCCGCCCGGCTGCACCCGACGCTCGGAATCGCATCTGACGCTGGGCATTGGCCAGTTGTTCGGGCCATTCGTGGCGCCCGCTGACGATGCCGGCGTCTCTACTGATCCGCTCCCAGACCGCGACGGGCACGAGCTGTCCGTTCCAGCGCACCGGTGCGCTGGCCAAAAACGCAAAGACATCGGCGCGCCGAAAGTCAGATCCGGCCAACTCGACCAAGCCGAGCGCAGCATTCCCAAGCACCGTCTCGCTCAGGTCGCGGCCGTCAGGCCCGTTCCAGGTCAATCCGGCCTCATCGAGGCGATCGGCGATTAGGGTGCCGTAGGGATCATCTCTGGGGTAGAGCAGCGCACATCTGTCGAGGTGAATTCCCTGCTCAAGCCTGATGAGGATGTGGCGAATGGCGACGCGAACTTCATCATCGGCATCGGCGGCGATTACCTCGATGACCGAGCGGAGCGGGGTTGGCATCGGCAGGCCCACGGTGAGTCTGAGATCTTCGAGCAGATCGGTGATGTCACGGTCGGCTTCTTGCCCGGTGGTCATGGCCACGACCACCGTCGTGGCGACGGTGTCGGCCAACATGCATATGAAGCGCCGGGCCCGCGGGGTGAGGCGCTGCGGGAGGAACAAAATGAGCGGTCCGAACGTTCGATCGAGGCGGGGGAGCGAGGCAAGATGCTGAGTCGCGGCATCAAGGAGATCAGCCTCGTCGTACCACTTGGCGGCGAGTCGGGCCCGGGTAGCTCGATGCAGTCGGACGACATCGGCGGCCCGACGCGATTGCGCCGACAGTCGTTGCAGCCCGGCCGAGGTCATCCCGGTGAGTTCGCGGTCGACCCGCAGCAACGCCTCCTGCGTGGCGGGGTGATTGCCCACGGGAGCCAAGATGCCGGCATCGATGGCGAGTTCGTGACGTAGCGCGGCCAAAACAATGGGTGGTGAAACCGGGCGACGGCCGCGGGCAGCCAGGGTCGGGGCACCGAAAGACTCGGCGAGACGGTGCGCCGTCGTGAATGACACGTTCGCAACGCCGGGCGGCTCGCTGGCCAGCCACCGGCGGGCCGCTACGCCGACCCCGTTCGTGGGTACGAGCACGGTGACAGGAGCGAGTGGGTCCCCCTTCTTCGCGGCGCGCACCAGACGGTTCAGCTCGGCCAATGCCGCCCGTCCGTAGCCGGAATTGATCAGCGCCGGGTGCCCCGGTCGAGCAATCATCCGGCGGGAGTTGCTGCCGCAGTTCGCAGCGCCGCGCAGGCATGGGCCAAGCCGAGCTTGTCGCGGTACAAGGCGCTACCGGCTACGAACACATTGGCGCCAGCGGCAGTCGCGTGCCCGATGGTTTCGGCCGTAATGCCCCCGTCGACCTCAAGGTCGATGTCGTAACCGCTGGCATCACACAGAGACCGAACCTCGCTGATTTTGGCCGCCATCGTCGGGATGTAAGCCTGACCGCCGAACCCGGGATTCACCGTCATGACCAGCACGAGATCGACCAAATCGAGCACGTGGGCGATGGCTGAGGCTGGGGTGGATGGATTGAGCGCGACAGCGGCGCTAATACCGAGAGAGCCGATGTTGCCCAACGTGCGATGCAGGTGCGTGCAGGCCTCGACGTGCACGATGATGCGCTCGCAACCGGCATCGACATAGCGCGAGGCCAGCTCATCGGGGGTGTAGACCATGAGGTGCGCTTCGAAGGGCAAGGTGGTGTGAGGCCGGCTGGCCGCAATGAGATCGGGACCAAACGAGAGGTTCGGCACGAACTGGCCGTCCATGACATCCCACTGAATGCGATCGGCTCCGGCGGCCTGCAATGCGGCCACTTCTTCGCCCATTCGGGCCCAGTCGGCGGGCAGTACAGACGGTGCGAGTAGGATCGGCCGAGCGCCGGTGGTGGATCCAGTGGACATGGGCAAGACGGTACCCGACCGATACGCTCCAGGCCCATGACCACCGTTGATTTGGACCTCTCCCGTATCGTGGCCGGTGGCGATGCCCTGGCCCGAGAGGAATCGGGTCGTGTGGTATTCGTGCGTGGCGGACTGCCCGGCGAGAAGGTTCGGGCGCGGATGGTCGAGCAAAAGAAGGACTTCGGCCGGGCAGAGGTGGTCGAAATTCTGCAACCGTCACCCCATCGCGTGCCGGTGGTGTGTGCTCATGGGCGCGCCGGTTGTGGTGGCTGCGGCTGGATGCACAGTTCTGTCGCGGGACAACTCGAGATGAAACGAGCCGTCGTGCTGGATGCATTGAGACGAACCGGCGGGATCTCCGAGCCCGTGGTGACCTTTGGACCGGAACTGCCTGCCAGCGGGTTCCGAACGTCGATGCGCATGGTCGTCACTGGTGACCGCCTGGCGTTGCGACAGGCGCGCTCGCATCAAACCACGGTGATCGATCACTGTCTGGTGGCCCACCCCTTGCTGGGGGAGATCATTTCCAACGGTCGCTTTCCCGGCATGGACGAGGTATCCCTACGGGTCGGGGTGGCATCGGGCGAGCGATCAGTGATGATCTCGCCTGGCATTACCGCCCGCCAGGCCATGCTTCCGGCAGGAGTTCGCTCGGGGCCACGATCGATCGTGCATGAAACCGTAGCCGGCCGCTCGTTTCAGATCACCGCGACCTCGTTCTTCCAGACCCGCACCGACGGGGCCGACGCGTTGGTGCAGGCTGTGTCGGCCGCGACGGGGCCATTGGCGGGGAAAACCTTCATCGACGCCTACGGTGGCGTCGGTCTATTTGCCTCGACGCTGGGGGCCGACAGTTCAGTCGTTACCATCGAGGAGAACCCTTCGTCCAGCATGGACGCCCGAGTTAACCTGGCCGGTCGTGACGCCACCATGGTGTGCTCGTCAATTGAGCGGTGGTCGGCGGTGCCTGCTGACATGGTGATCGCCGATCCCTCCCGCAAGGGCCTGGGGTCAGCCGCCGTCGACATCTTGACTCGCACGAAAGCCGAGCGGCTGGTGCTCGTGAGCTGCGATCCGGTCGCCATGGCTCGCGACGCCAAACTGCTGGCCGGAAAAGGGTACGACCTGGTTGAATCGTCACTCATCGACCTATTCCCGCACACCCCTCACATCGAGGTCGTCTCGCGGTTTGATCGCCGGTGATCGTCTGTCTCGGTGATTTGCTAGAAGACGTCGTGGTCTGGCCGCAGGCCGCCATCGCTCACGGAACCGACACCCCGTCGATGATCACCCGTTGCCGGGGAGGAAGCGCGGCCAATGTGGCTGCCTTCGTCGCCTCACTCGGTGGCGCAGCACGGTTCGTCGGTTCGGTAGGCCGAGATCGACTCGGGGATGGTCTCATCGCAGAGATGCGGACGGCTGGCGTCGAGATGGCCGTCGACCGCCAGGGAAGAACGGGATCGATCGTGGTGATGATCTCCTCCGGAGGCGAGCGAAGCTTTCTGACCGACCGGGGGTCCGTTTCGTCACTGAGGGAACTGCCGGCGGGGGCTTTGGATCGTGCAGCGCTGCTGCATGTGCCCGCCTATTGCCTGGCCGAGGAACCACTCGCCACCACGGCCACCAGCGCCTTGTTGCTTGCCCGCAGCAAAGGGCTGCTGACGAGCGTCGATTGCTCATCGTCGGCAGTTCTCGAGCAATTCGGGGTCGACCGATTTCGGCGTTGGCTGGCCGATGCCATGCCTGACTACGTCTTTGCCAACCACGATGAAGCGGCCTTGCTCGAGTGGCCACAGACCTGGACCGGTCGCGGCTTTCTGCTGGTGAAGCACGGGCCCGACCCGGTAGAAATTTTCGATCGGGAAGGTGGGTCGGCGGCGGTCGTGGTCCCGCCGGTGACCGAGGTGCTCGATGCGACCGGCGCGGGCGATGCGTTTGCCGCCGGCTTTCTCGTCGCTGCGTTGAGAGGCGTCTCGATCGTGGATGCCGCCGCCGAGGGCATTGCGTTCGCGGCCAGCGTCTTGAAGCATCCGGGTGCCGCCCTGTAGAACCTGTCGATGCCGCTCAACGTTGTCACCTCGTCCGAAGTCGCCGATGCATTGCGAGACGGCTCGCCGATCGTGGCGATGGAGTCCACGATCTTTTCCAACCTCGGCCTGCCGAGCCCGGCCAACAGTGAGGCGTTGGCCCGATGCATCGCCGCCGTGCGCGCCGCTGGCGCAATCCCCGCCGTGACGGCCGTGCTTGACGGCGTGGCCAGAGTCGGCATCGACCCGGGCGATCACGAGCGCATCCTCGGGCCGGCCCGTAAGGTCGCCGAACGCGACGTTGCCGTGGCGGTTGCACAAAAGTGGGCATTTGGTGCCACGACCGTGTCGGCATCGGTGATGCTGGCTCACCGCGTGGGGGTTCATGTCTTCGCTACGGGCGGGATCGGTGGGGTGCACCGGGGCTCGGAAATGACGGGTGACGTCTCGGCCGACCTCGATGCGTTGGCCAGCCACCCGGTCATTACCGTGTGTGCCGGGGCCAAAGCGTTCCTCGATCTGGCCCGCACTCTTGAGTACCTCGAGACGTACAGTGTGCCCGTTTTGGGATGGCAACACGACTGGTTCCCGGCGTTCTACAGTCGGTCGTCGGGTCTGCCGGTACCGCATCGTGTTGATGACGCCGCCGAGGTTGCCGCCGTACTCGCACATCGCAGCCGACCCGACGTCGGTGTGCTGTTGACCGTGCCTATTCCGGTTGCCGATGAGCTCAACGCTGCCGCCCTTGATGACGTGCTCGCCGGCGCCTTACGCGAGTGCGAGGCTGCTGGCATCACTGGCGCGGCCATCACGCCTTTCGTGCTCGGTCGTATCGGCGCCGCAACGGCCGGGCGCAGCATCCCCGCCAACCTGGCCCTGGCCGAGAACAACGCCCGAGTCGCCGCCCTTGTAGCGGTCGCCGTCGCAGCCGGCGGCGGCTGAGGCCAATGACGGTGGCCCACTCGTGGGCCGCCGTGCCGCGGTTGAGGTCGAGGCCCACGCCTGCGCCGCCGTGCCGCGGTTGAGGCCCACTCGTGGGCCGCCGTGCCGCGGTTGAGGCCCACTCGTGGGCCGCCGTGCCGCGGTTGAAGCCGTCGCTGCGGGCTTGACGCACCCGCCGGTAGGCACGTGTAGGTCCTACGCTGTGACGATGTCTCGCCGTCGTATTCTGCTCGGGTTCGTCGTGATACTCCTGGGTGGGGTTGCCATCATTTGGTGGACGCAGTTCCGCACCGATCCGGTGAGCGAGGCGACTCTGCCGGTATTGACGAGCGCCGTTCTTCCCAGCTCATCAGGCGCCGTCACCACCACCGGCGGCGCTGCACCAGCTTCGACATTGGTGGCTCCCGGTACTACCAGCGCTGACGGTGCGTGGTCCGTTGTCGCCGATGCCGACACCTTTGTCGGGTACCGCATTGATGAGCAGTTCGCGGCCGGAGCGGTAAACAAGACCGCCGTGGGCCGCACGCCGAGTGTCAATGGTTCGATCTCGGTCACTGGATCCAAGGCGACGACGGCCGTATTTGAAGCCGATATGACTGTGCTCAAGAGCGATGACGGGCGGCGTGATTCGGCGTTGCGATCCCGAGGCATCCAGTCGAGCACGTTTCCGAAGGCCACGTTCTCGCTCACACAACCGATCGACTTCGGTACGCTCCCCAAGATCGGGACCGAGATCGCCACCAAGGCTGTTGGCACCTTGACCTTGCACGGAGTTGGCAAAGAGATATCGCTCGGCCTTACGGCCCGGTGGTCGGGCGATCGCATCGACATCGTCGGGAAGGCCCCGATCTCTCTCGCCGACTTTGGTATCGAAGCACCAACCGTTACCGGCATGCTCACCGTTCAAGACCACGGCAGCATCGAGGTGCAACTCCACCTCGCAAGATAGCGACGCGGCTGCACGTTGTCGTCATAGCTGCCGAGGCGCTGTGGGCAATATCTTGGGCGTGCGTGGAGCGCTACAAACCGGCGAAGTGCCGTTCGACGCGATCGAGATGGGCGCTTCGGATGGTGCTTGACGTGCGATCAATGCCGTAGAGGGAGATCCAGCGGAAACGTGCGGGTCGGGCGAGGCGGGTGCGGAGCGCGCGTTGGAAGAGCAACTTCCCCGATTCACCCTCCACCATATTCACCAGTTTCGACGAACCGTGGCTAGTGACGACGACGATGCGGCGAACCTTTGGCCACGTCCCGGCCGCCGGCCAGCGGCGCGGGTTCTGCGCCGTTCGCCTCGATTCCACCAGCGTCTTCTGTAGCCACCCGAGCAAAATTGCCGGTGGGCCTGACCACCACGTCGGATAGACGAACACGACCACTTCGGCCGCCTGAGCCTCTTTCACGGCGCGTGCCGATGAGTCGAATTGCTGTGTTGCGACATTCTGCGTCATCAAGACGCCAGCACGGGGGCCAGTTCCGAAGCTGGTATTCGCGTAGAGATCGATCACCGTCACGTCGTGGGATCCCGCCCCGAGTCCGGCGACGACCCGGTCGCGAACTGCGGCCGTAAAGCTGACCGGTGATGGATGGGCATACACCACCAGAACCTTCATCGGGCCAACGTTCGCTGGACGCCACGCACGAACCGGTCGCGACGTTCCTGTGAACCGCGGTCGGCGGAGTAGAGCACCATCCACGTCGTTCGGGTTTGCCAGGAGCAGATCATCCGCAATGCCCGTCGTATGGTGCGGCGCGCACCGTCGCCGGCCAACCGTGTGCGTCGCCTG
>JAYTVF010000487.1:0-10113 GCA_043744155.1 Acidimicrobiia bacterium
ATCGCCGCTATGCACGGGGCTCTGGCCGCGTTCATGCTGTACCGACTCTTCGCCTGGCGACGGCCGCTGATCTACGGCCCGTGGAGTGAGGTGTCTATCCCTGCACGGGCGTTCTATTTGCCGGCCACGATGATCAGCATCACCAAACGGCTACGTCGGCGAGCGAACGATTCGTCGAACCCGTTGTCGTAGGGTCAGGGTGGTGTCCGATCACAACGATCGAAGAAATCTTGCTCGGTCGCGACGGAAACGACCACCCGGTTTTGTCGCATGCGTACCCACCTCGGGGATGAGCAATCCTTCTGTGACGGTTATCGGGACCGCTCTATCGTCTTTGCCGGGCGGGACACTTGAGGTCACGAGCGAGACAGCCGTGTACACGGTGGAACCGTCCGGGAAGCGCTTCAACCTGGTCCGGTATGACTTCTAAGGGTCACGAGCCGAGACGGTTCGACGTCCAGGTCACGCAGTAGTTGATCCGCTCGGGCGAGTGGCCGATAGGTAACGCGCGACACGTGATACACATGGCCGATGCCCGATCGAGCGCTGCGCCCTCGTTCTGGCCAAAGTGCGAAAGCCCTGCTGCTCACAATTCTTGGTGAGTTCACCGCTCGTCACGAGCGAGCAATATGGACCTCGACCGTGGTCGACGCTCTGGCGTGTTTCGACATCAACGAGCGGAACGCCCGCCAGGCCGTGGCCCGCCTCGCTGACCAGGGCCTACTCGCAGCGGCGCGCCACGGCAGGCGCACGCGGTGGATTCTCACGGAATCGGCTGCCCGATTGTTGGCCTCGGGAACCGAGCGGATTTATCGGTTCGGCGAGCCGTCGGCCCCGTGGGACGGGCAATGGCTGGTCGTGCTGGCATCCGTTCCCGAGGATCAGCGGGCCAAGCGACATCAACTGCGTAATCAGCTTGAATTTTTCGGGCTCGGTTTCCTGTCGCCGGGTGTCGCGGTGTCTCCGCATGTCCAGAGGGAATCCTCCGTACACGCGGTGTTAGGCGAGATTGGGCTCGACGAGAGCGCCATCGTGTTCCTGGCTCGTACCGGTGCCTTCGTGCCCGATGCTGAACTCATTCGGCGTGCTTGGGACCTTGATTCGCTCGGGCAGCGATACCAGATGTTCATAGCCTCCTTCGAGGACCGCGTACCGGCGTCGGATGAGCAGCGTTTCGTGGCGTTGGTGGCGTTGGTGCATGAGTGGCGCCGGTTTCCGTTCGGTGACCCCGAAATTCCCGACGAATTGCTTCCGTCCAAATGGCCGGGTCACCACGCCAAGCGAGTGTTCGATTCCTTGCATGCGGCTTGGTCACCGGGCGCTACGGCCTGGTTCCTCGCCTTCGAAAAGGGCTCGAACTCGACCGCGGAGTGACGAGGCGCGAGGCGAATTGAGTCGCCCTCGGCCGAGGCCGGAGGGGACGGAGAATTCCTGAAACGAATGTAATGCGATAGCGTCTACGCCAGTAGCGTACGGTCGCTTGACCGCCGGGGGATGGGGATCCATGACTGAGGAAGAAGCCGGACCGCGTCGCCGGCGGGGCGGGCGCGCCGACACCGGTGGACGGGTTCGACCGATAGAACAGCGCCCATTCGCGCAGCCTCGCCTGCGCTACGCACCGACCGAGGTCGTCAGCGCCGACGAACTCGAGTCGATCCACCTGGCGTCGCTGCGTATCCTGCAAGAGATCGGGATGGATTTTCTCGATCCCGACGCCCGAGATCTGCTCACCGCCGCTGGGGTTGAGCTCGACGGTGCTCGGGCTCGCTTCGACCCGGACTTCATCCTCGATCGCATCAAGACGGTGCCGAGCGAGTTCACGTTGCACGCCTCGAACCCGGCTCACAATCTGCGTATCGGCGGCAATTGGATGGCCTTCGGGTCGGTGGCCAGTGCCCCGAATGTGTACGACATGGAACGGGGTCGACGGGTGGGGAATCGGGCTGACTATCAAGACCTGATCCGCCTCTCGCAGATGTTCAATACGGTGCATTTTCTTGGTGGTTACCCGGTGGAACCCATCGATATTCATGCCTCCGTGCGCCATCTCGATGCCACGTTCGATGCCCTTACCCTGTGCGACAAGCCCATCCACGCCTACAGCCTGGGTCGACAGCGCAATCGCGATTGCCTCGAAATGGTGCGTATCGCTCGTGGCGCGACCGATGCACAGCTCGACGACGAACCATCGATCTTCACCATTATCAACTCGAACTCGCCGCTGCGACTCGACATTCCGATGCTGCAGGGAATCATGGAGTATTCGTCCCGGAACCAGGTGGTTGTACTCACCCCGTTCACGCTCTCGGGGGCGATGGCGCCGGTCACGCTGGCGGGCGCCTTGGCCCAGCAGAATGCCGAGGCGCTCGCTGGCATCGCGTTCACCCAGATTGTGCGCCCGGGGTCGCCCGCGGTCTACGGCGGGTTTACCTCGAACGTTGACATGCAATCCGGAGCGCCGGCGTTTGGAACGCCCGAATACATGCGCACAGCCATGGTTGGGGGTCAATTGGCGCGGCGTTATGGCTTGCCGTATCGCTCGTCGAACGTATGCGCCGCCAACGCGGTCGACGCGCAAGCGGCCTATGAGAGCGTCTTTTCCATCTGGGGCGCGGTGATGGGCGGCGTGAACCTGATGATGCACGGGGCGGGCTGGATGGAAGGTGGCCTGCACGCCGGCTTCGAAAAGTTGGTGCTCGACGCGGAGTTGCTGCAGATGGCCAGCGCCTTCCTCGACCCAATCGTGGTCGACGACAGCACCCTTGCCGTTGAGGCCATCAAAGAGGTCGGCCCGGGTGGGCATTTCTTTGGCGTGGGCCATACACAGGAACGCTTTCGGAACGCCTTTCACCATCCGATGCTGTCGGATTGGCGCAACTACGAAACCTGGGAAGAGGCTGGCAGTCCGCAGACCGCGGGCAAGGCCAATAGTGTCTACAAGCAAATGTTGGCCGCTTACGAGGCGCCGCCACTCGATGGGGCTATCCGTGAAGAACTCGAATCTTACGTCGCTCGCCGCAAGGCCGAGGGCGGCGTTCCAACCGACTTTTAAGAACAGGACTAGAGCTTGAAAACCTCCGCGCAGGTTGTGGTTATTGGTGGTGGCGTCGTCGGGTGCAGCGTGCTGTATCACCTCACGAAGGCGGGCTGGACCGATGTGGTACTGCTCGAACGAAAGGAACTGACCTCGGGGTCCACGTGGCATGCGGCCGGTGGCATGCACACCCTGAACGGTGATCCCAACGTTTCGAAACTGCAGCAGTACACCATCGAGCTTTACAAAGAGATCGAAGCGCAGTCGGGCCGAAACTGCTCGATTCACCTCCCCGGAGGTCTCATGCTGGCCGACACTGCCGAGCGCATGGATTGGCTTCGCATGGCTGTGGCCCGCGGTCGCTACCTGGGCATGGATCTCGAACTCATTTCCTCGCGCGAGGCGCAAGAACTGTTCCCCTTGATGGATCACAGCCAGTTCATCGGGGCGTTGTACGACCCGGTCGAGGGCCACGTCGATCCCTCTGGCGTCACCTGGGCCTACGCCGAATGTGCCAAGCAGGCCGGGGCCGAGATCTATCGCAACAACTGGGTAAGTGACTTGCAACAACGTCCCGACGGCTCCTGGACGGTCATCTGCGAGCAGGGTGAGATTCACGCCGAGCACATCGTGAATGCGGGCGGATTGTGGGCTCGTGAGGTTGGCCGCATGATTGGCATCGAGCTGCCGGTTCTGGCCATGGAGCACATGTATCTGGTGACCGAGGACATGCCCGAAGTAGCGGCCCATGTGGCCAAGACAGGCAAGGAAATGCCGATGGCGCTCGACTTCTCGGGCGAGATCTACATCCGCCAAGAAGGCGGCGGCATGTTGCTTGGCACCTATGAACAGGCCTGTGTTCCCTGGTCACCCAAGACCACCCCGTGGGATTTCGGCCAGCGGCTGCTCACCCCGGATCTCGAACGCTGCGCTCCCGAGCTCGAGGTGGCGTTCCAGCATTACCCGGCGATGGCTACCGCCGGTATCAAGACGATCGTGAACGGGCCGTTCACGTTCTCGCCCGACGGAAACCCGTTGGTCGGCCCAGTGCGCGGCATCCGCAACTGCTGGGTGGCGTGCGCGGTAATGGCCGGCCTGTCACAGGGTGGCGGTGTCGGCCTGGCCTTGGCCAACTGGATGACCAATGGCGAGCCGGGCCTCGATGTGTGGGGTATGGACGTGGCTCGATTCGGTGACTACGCCACGCTGCAGTACACCAATGCCAAGGTTCGCGAGAACTATGCGCGTCGGTTCCGAATCACCTTCCCCAATGAGGAACTCGCCGGCGCCCGGCCGCTGCACATGACGCCGGTGTACGGGCGTCTTGATCGGGCCAACGCCGTGTGGGGTGCCGGTTTCGGCCTCGAACATGCCCTGTGGTTTCAGAAGCCAGGCGAAGAACCGAAGGAAAATGTCACGTTCCACCGTTCCAACGCATTCTCCGTGGTGGCAGCAGAAGTGAAGGCGGTACGCGAGCGCGTCGGCCTCACCGAGGTCTCGAATTTCGCGAAGTACGAGGTGACCGGCGAGGGTGCCGAGGCGTGGCTGTCATCGATGTTGACGAACCGCATGCCCAAGGTCGGCCGCATCGTGCTGACGGCCATGCTGAACCCGGCCGGCCGGATCGAAGGCGAGTTCACGGTGGCTCGACTAAGCGAGCAGCAGTTCTTCCTGTTCGGCTCCCAGTCGGCGGAGGTCAACCACAGCCGTTGGTTTCTGGCCCATATGCCCACCGACGGCAGTGTGCACTTCAAGGTGCACGGTCTTGGCCTCGTTGGCTTGTCAATCGCTGGACCCAGAGCCCGAGAGGTGCTGCAGACCTTGGTCGACATCGACTTGGCCTCGTCGTCGTTTAGGTTCATGGACTTCAAGCAGATCGATGTCGGTATGGTGCCGGCCATGGTCGGCCGTATCACCTATTCGGGCGATCTCGGCTACGAGATCTGGGTGAAGCCTGAATACCAGTGCGCGCTCTACGACTCGCTGATGACCGCAGGCGCACCCCACGGCATCGCCCTGTTCGGCTTCCGAGCGTTGATGTCGCTGCGCCTCGAGAAGAGTTTCGGCACCTGGTACCGCGAGTACCGCCCGATCTATACGCCGCTGGAGGCCGGTATCAAGCACTACGTCAAGCTCGATCACGACTTCATTGGCAAGGCAGCCTACGAAGCGGAACTGACCGGGGGACCGCAACGTCGGCTGGTGACTTTCGTGGTGGAAACAGGCCTGGGAGCAGATGCTGCCGATGTCATCGGCGATGAGCCTGTATGGCACGACGACAAAGTGGTCGGCTGGATCACGTCGGGCGGTTTCGCTCACAACGCTCAGGCATCGGTGGCTATGGGCTACATCCCGGCAGAATTGCTCACGGCCGATGCCACCAGGTTTGAGATCGAGATCATCGGGGTTCGCCGGCCCGCTCGCCTGCAACTCGAGCCGCTGTTTGACCCCGCCGGCCATCGCATGAGGGACTAGATGACACTCTCCGTAGACGGACTTCCCATTGCGTTTGAGACGGGCGATTCGATCGCGATCGCCCTCGTACGTCACGGCCAACACCCCCTGTATGGGGGCGCGCTCTGCCTGGCCGGTGACTGCGGCAACTGTGTGGCCGAAGTCGATGGCACGGCATATGTACGCACCTGTCAGGTGCCCGCCGGTGAGGGCGTGATGGTACGTCGACATCCCGCTATCGGAGGTCCGCCGATCGCTGCTCTCGGCTCTATTGCCACTCGGGGTGACCTTGATGCCATTTCGGTTGTGCACGAGACCGCAGATCTCGTTGTCATCGGCTCCGGTGACAGCGGTACGGCTGCAGCGGTCGAAGGCGCTGATGAGGGTCGCCTCGTGACCGTGCTCGATGCCCTCGACGGTAACGAGGTGGTTGGCATCTACGGCGGGCCAACGGTGATCGTCCGCGGCCCGCTCGGCATGCGCCACGTTCACGCGGCAGATGTTGTGGTTGCAACCGGTGCGGCCGAGTTACACCCGGTCTGCGAAGGCTCCGAGCTCCGTGGCATCTACACCCCCAACGCCGCCCGTATCCTTCGAGATGCCGGTGTCGACCTTGGCAATCTGGTCCTGCTCGGCGGCACCGAAGCTGATCTCCCCGGTCGGCACATCGAGGGGCGGCTCGTCAGCCTCGTCGGTGATGGGAGCGTGATGGCTGTCATCACCCAGGACGCGACGGGACAACTGGACGCCCATCCCTGCGACAGCGTCGTCGTAGGGGTCGGCTTTTCTCCGCGGGACTTGTTGTCGCGCATGACCAATGACCCGCATGTGTCGGTCGTCGGGCCGGCGGCGCAGCGCTTCAACCTGCCTGACTGCCCATCCAGTGGCGTGATCTGCCCGTGTGCCAAGACCACGGTCGACGACCTCGATGGCGTATGGGACCGGGGATTTCACGAGTTGGAATTGGTGAAGCGGGCCAGTCTGGCCGGCACCGGTACGTGTCAGGGCGGGGTGTGTGGGCCCTACCTGCGAGCATTCGTGTCGTCCCGCTCGGGCAGCACGCCCGCGCCGTTCACGGCCCGGCCGGCGTCCCGGCAGATCACACTTCGCGAGGCGGGTGCCTCGGCCTATCCCGAACCATTCCGGCGCACAGCCTTGCACGCCGAGAACATGGCCGCCGGTGGCAACCTTGACCGGTTCGGCAACTGGTGGCGCCCCTGGAACTACGGTGACCACCTCGGCGAGTACGCCGCGGTTCGTACGGCGGTGTCGCTCGGTGATGTGAGCACGCTGGGAAAAATGATCGTCGATGGGCCCGACACGGTCGCGTTGCTCGAGCGGCTCTATCCAACAACCGTTGCCGATATTCGCCCTGGTCGTAGCCGCTATGTGCTGCTGCTGAACGAGCGAGGCCATATCATCGACGACGGCATGATCTGCCGCGAGACCGACAGTCGGTTCGTATTGACCTTCACCTCCGGCGGAGCCGCCAATGCCGAAGCGTTTGTACGCGATTGGGCAGAAACCTGGGGGCTCGACGTCAATGTGCTCGATCGCACCATGTCATTGGCTGCGATCAATGTCACTGGACCACGAGCGGGCGAACTGTTGGAGCGAGTGGGTCTGATAAACCCGCCCAAATTCTTGCAGCATCGCCACGACATGGTGGCCAACGTGCCCTGCCACGTCATGCGACTTTCATTTACGGGGGAGGCATCGTTTGAACTCCACCATCGCGTAGACCGCTCCGCTGAGTTGTGGCGAGCCTTGATGGCGGCCGGAGCCGACATGGGCATCAAGCCGCATGGCCTGCAAACCCTCTTCGGGCTGCGGTTGGAGAAGGGCCACATCATCATCGGCATGGACACCGAGCTCGACACAACCCCGCGCCGCGTCAACATGGATTGGGCCGTCAAGATGTCCAAGCCCGATTTCATCGGACGTCAGGCCCTTGAACGTACGGCCAAGTTGCCCGATCAGCGCCGTCTGCACGCCTTCACCATGGCGGGCGAGGCACCGACGGAAGGTACACCGATCATTGTGGATGGACAGATTCACGGCCATGTCACCTCCACGTTCAGCTCGCCGACCCTCGGTCATACCGTGATGCTGGGTTGGCTGAAAAAGGGCGCTTCGCTCGACGGCAAAGCAATCACCGAGGTGCAAGTCGGTGGTCGCCTCGCCACCGTGGTGGAAGCGCCATTCTTCGATCGTGAGGGTGCACGTGCCCGACTTTGAAATTCTCCGCGGCTACCGAGTTGTGTCGTCTGCCGCCGATGTCGATGCAATCGCATCTGCAACCTCGGGGGTAGCGCTGCGCTTCGCGCCCGATGATCTATTCCTCATCGCCGACGAGCCGCCTACCGCCTCGTCTCCGTTTGCGATCGTCGAGGACGAGGTCGGATATGTCGGCATGTGGCTCACGCCGCAACAGTTTGCGGCCACGGTCGCCAGGCATATCGATTGGTCGATTCCCGCCGATTGTCCAGCGCTCGCCCAAGGTCTCATCGCAGGTGTTCCGGCCAAGATATGGCTGACGGATGATCGTGTGCTGTTGCTGACCAACGGGGCCTACGCTCACGAACTAGGGGAGCGGATCCATGAATGAGTTCGTAGAAACCCTGCTCGACCTAACCTGGCACGAACCCAAGAAGGCCTACGACGTCGTCATCATCGGCGGCGGCGGCCACGGCCTAGCCACCGCCTACTACCTGGCGACCAAGCACGGCATCACCAACGTGGCCGTGTTGGAATCGAACTACATTGGGTCCGGAAATTCGGGCCGCAACACCACGATTATCCGGGCCAATTACGGCATTCCCGAGGCGATCCGCTTCTACCAACATTCCCTCGACCTTTACCGCACGTTGGAAGACGACACCGGCTGTTGGATAATGCACAGCACCAAGGGGCTGCTGTGGATGGCCCACACCGAGACCGGGATGCGCCAAGAGCGCTCTCGCGCCTTGATGAACACCGCAATGGGCACCGAGACGCAGATCATCGGTCCTGACGAAGTCAAGGGGTTGTGCCCGCCGGTCGATCTTTCCGGGGGCGGCCGCTATCCCGTCCTGGGTGCGTCGTACCACGTCGGTGGAGCGTCAGCTCGACACGATCGGGTCGTCTGGGCCTTCTCCCAAGGGGCCATGCGGCTCGGTGTGCATGTCCACCAGAACACGGCCGTCACCGGCCTATTGAAAGAAGGAGACCGTGTCACCGGCGTCATGACCAGCGCTGGACCAATTTCGGCGGGCGTCGTCATGAGCGCCGTCGGAGGTAACGTGACCCAGATTGCCGCTATGGCCGGGGTGCGGCTACCGATTCGCACCCACCCCCTACAGGCGTTCGTCACCAACGCCTACGCACCGTCGCTGGGACCGATCATGTCGTCATCGGAACTGCTCACCTATGTCTCACAGACTGCCCGCGGGCAGATGCTGGCCGGCGCCGAGTTCGAGCCTCAGCCCAGCTATTCCCGCCAGTCAACGTTCCCGAACCTGGCCAGCGTGGCGTCGAAGTTGCTCTACCACTTCCCGTTTATGCGCGACCTGCGCATCCTGCGGCAGTGGACCGGCATTTGTGACGTGTCGGCCGACTTCTCTCCGGTCATGGGTTTCACCGATGTTGACGGCTTCGTCATCACGACAGGCTGGGGCACCTGGGGATTCAAGGGTATCCCCGCCGGCGGCGAGCAAATGGCCGAACTGATCGCGACCGGTAACACTCCAGAACTGATCGCGCCGTTTGCTCTCTCCCGATTCGCCGCCGATCATGCCATGGCCGACCAAGGATCGACAGGAACCCGCTGATGCTCTGGATCGCTTGCCCGAACTGTGGAGATCGTCCGGTAGAGGAATACCGCTTCGGTGGTGAGCTTCCGACGGTGCCCGATCATGTGACCGATGTCGATGCTCGTGACGTCGACTATGTCTGGTTTTTCGATAATAATGATGGACCATCCACCGAGCGTTGGTTCCATCATGCGGGTTGTCGTCGTTGGCTGACGTTGCATCGTGACACGCGAACTGACGAGGTGCTATCTCCGGAGTAAATCATGCGCGCATCCCTTCCTGATCTGCTGGCCGAAAGGCGCGTGCTCTTGGCCGACGGTGCCACAGGTACGAACTATTTCCAGGATGGTCTGGCACCCGGCGAGCCGCCGGAGTTCTGGAACTTCGATCAGCCCGAGCGGGTGGCCGCGTTGCATCAGCGATTCGTCGATGCTGGCGCTGACATCATCCTGACCAACTCGTTCGGCTGTAACCGGCAGCGTCTGAAGCTGCATAACGCCCAGGATCAGGTCTACGAGTTGGCCAAACGATCGGCGAAGATCGCTCGCATGGTGGCCGACTCGGTGGATTGGCCCGTGATCGTCGCTGGGGCGGTTGGGCCGACGGGCGAATTGTTCGAACCGCTCGGCGCGCTGAACGAAGCCGACGCCATCGCGTCATTCACGGAGCAAATTCTCGGACTGAAAGCGGGTGGTGCCGACGTTGCTTGGATCGAGACAATGTCGGCCCCGGAGGAAGTGCGAGCCGCGTGCAAGGCTGCGATCGCAGTCGGCTTGCCGTACGTCGCCACATGCTCGTTTGACACTGCGGGTCGCACGATGATGGGCCTGATGC
>JAYTVF010000488.1:0-2979 GCA_043744155.1 Acidimicrobiia bacterium
GCCGGGGACGACACGCTCATCTGCGTCGCGTCCGAACGGGTCGGCGGCCAGCGCCTCGCCCGCATTCTGCGCGACCTGGCGGGCCTCGCGTGAGTATCACTGACGATGGTGGCAAGACGCTGTGGCACGGGAGATTCGCTTCTGGCCCGGCCGCCGATCTGCTGGCCTACACCGTGAGTTTGCCGTTCGATCAGCGGCTGTGGCGCGACGACATAACCGGCAGTAGGGCGCATGTCCGCATGCTGGCTCACGTCGGAATCTTGACGATAACCGAGCGCGACAATGTGTTGTCGGCACTCGATGTCGTCTGGATGGAGCTAGAGGCAGGCGCGTTTGCGTTTGTCGAAAGCGACGAGGACATACACACCGCGGTTGAGCGCCGGGTGACCGAGCTGTCGGGCTCAGCCGGCGCAAAATTGCATACGGGTCGCAGTCGAAATGACCAGTGCGCCACCGACCTTCGGCTCTGGACCAAACGCGCTCTTGGCGATGTCGCCGCGAGGATCCTGGTGCTGCAGGAGGTGCTCCTCGCCCGAGCCGTGGCCGCAGGCGATACCTACCTTCCGGGTTACACGCATCTGCAGCGTGCGCAACCGGTTCTGTTGGCTCACCACCTTCTGGCCCATGCCTGGAGCTTTGCCCGTGACATCGACCGACTGCTCGCCACCATCTGTCGGCTCGACGTTTCGCCCTTGGGTGCCGGAGCATTGGCGGGCTCATCGTTACCACTCGACCCGAGTTTTACGGCCGACCTGCTCGGTTTCTCCCGAGCCTTCGAGAACAGCCTCGATGCGGTCAGTGACCGCGACTATGTCGCCGAAGCTGTATTTGATCTGGCGCTCATCGGTGTTCATCTCAGCCGTCTCGGCGAAGAGTGGGTGCTGTGGACGAGTGAAGAGTTCGGGTTCGCGAGACTCGACGATGGTTACGCCACCGGATCGTCGATGCTGCCGCAAAAGAAGAACCCCGATATCGCCGAACTGGCCCGGGGGAAATCTGGTCGAATCATCGGCAACCTGACTGGCCTGTTAGCCACCCTGAAAGGGCTGCCGCTCGCTTACAACCGGGACCTGCAAGAGGACAAAGAGCCACTGTTCGACTCTGTCGATCAGGTCAGTCTGGCGCTGTCGGCTCTGAGCGGCATGATCGTCACCGCCACGTTCGTTCCGGCCAGAATGCAGTCGGCCGCCGATTCACCTACGAGTTCAGCTACCGATTTGGCCGAATGGCTCGTGGCGGGCGGGATGCCATTTCGGCAAGCTCATGCCGTTGTCGGCACGGTTGTTCGTGCCTCGCTTGAAGATGGCTCAGCCCCTCTGGCCGACCTCGTGGCCGAGCATCGCGACCTCGGTTCCGAAGCTGCCGCTCTGGTCGCGCCCGGGGTGTCGGTGCGTCGGCGCACAACGCCCGGCGGTGCCGGGCCAGTTCCCCTGGTGGCCCAGCTTGTATCGTTCAACGCTCGACTCGCCGCCGACCGGGCGCGAGTCCCCAACGAAAGTCTGTAGATCATGGGTTCGGTTCTCACCTCTCTCCCCGTCGGCGAGCGCGTCGGCATTGCATTTTCGGGCGGTCTTGATACCTCTGTCGCGGTGGCGTGGATGCGCGAAAAGGGCGCAATCCCGTATTGCTACACCGCCGATCTTGGTCAGCCCGACGAGGAAGACATCGCCGGTATTCCCGACCGGGCCGTCGAGTATGGCGCTGAACTCGGCCGCCTCGTCGACTGCAAAGAAGCGCTCGTTGACGAGGGTCTTATCGCCCTCATGTGCGGGGCGTTCCACATCACGACGGCGGGCAAGACCTACTTCAACACCACGCCACTCGGGCGGGCCGTTACGGGCACGCTGCTGGTGCGGGCGATGAAACAGGACGGCGTTGACGTGTGGGGCGACGGATCGACGTACAAGGGCAACGACATCGAGCGCTTCTATCGCTACGGCTTGATGGTGAACCCCGATTTGCGCCTCTACAAGCCGTGGCTCGACGACGCCTTCGTTACAGAACTGGGTGGTCGCTCCGAGATGAGCGAGTACCTCACGGCCCGCGATCTGCCATATCGCGCCAGCTCCGAGAAGGCGTATTCGACTGATGCCAACATCTGGGGTGCTACCCACGAAGCCAAGAAGCTGGAATTTCTCGATGCCTCGATGGACCTGGTGCAACCAATCATGGGTGTTCGCCACTGGGATGCCGCGGTCGAGATCGAGCCAGAGGTCGTGTCGATCCGGTTTGAAGAGGGCTGGCCAGTGGCCATCAACGGTGAGACTTTTGGCTCGCGTGTCGCGCTCGTGCTGGCGGCGAACACGATTGGTGGTCGGCATGGCCTCGGTATGAGCGATCAGATCGAGAACCGCATTATCGAGGCCAAGAGCCGTGGAATCTATGAGAGTCCGGCCCTTGCTCTGCTCTTCATCGCCTACGAGCGGCTCGTGAGTGGCATCCACAATGAGGGCACGATCGACAACTACCGCACAATGGGCCGTCGTCTTGGTCGGTTGCTCTACGAGGGCCGTTGGTTCGATCCGCAGTCGGTTATGCTGCGTGAGCCGCTGCAGCGATGGGTTGGGGCCGCGGTCACTGGCGAGGTCACTGTGCGGCTACGTCGAGGTGATGACTACACCATTGTCGATACCACCGGCCCGCATCTCACCTATCAGCCCGAGCGGCTCTCGATGGAGAAGACGGAGGGGGCCTTCGGGCCGCTCGACCGTATCGGGCAGCTCACGATGCGCAACCTCGACATCGAAGACTCACGAGAAAAGTTGGCGGTGTATCGCAAGGCCGGAACACTCGGCCGCGGCGTGGACGATCTGCTGCAACTTGGTGGCGCCGAGTAGGCCGATCGGCGACTCGACCGGGCGTTCGTTCACGCCTGCCAGCTGACGTCCTGACCGTGGTAGCTCGAGGTGGCGAGCACCTCCTCCTGACCTCCGGGCCACAGCGTAAGGCGTAGATCGGCCACGGGCCCCGCGGGCTCCA
>JAYTVF010000489.1:0-2977 GCA_043744155.1 Acidimicrobiia bacterium
CAAGGTTGCGTGCACCAACCAACCGGCGCCTGCAGGCTCGCCTGCCTGCCCGCCCGGCCACCTCAGTTGCACGGCGAACCGCTAACTGAACGGCATTGCGTCTAACCCGCCCGAGCTCCGTGCGGTGTCACTGCCGGTGTTGCGACCGGACGAGACTCGGTTCGGGCGGGACCGGCGCGGTCGGCGGGACCGGCGCGGCCGAGGAGAAGGGCGGCGACCACCATGGCGAGGCCGACGATCTGCAGGACCCGCACCCGTTCGTCGAGCACCGACCACGCGGCGATGCCGGACACCACGGGCACAAGCACCAAGAACAGGGCCGGGCGCGCCACACCCGCGTGTTTGTTGGCCCATGACCATACCGACCAGGCCACGAACACCGGCAGGACGATGGCCCACAGCATCGACAGCCACGCCCCGGCGTCAATGCGAGCCCATTGCTGGCGTTGCAGCCCCGGACCACCGACCGCGAGTACGACCACGTAGGCAACACTCAACGACCAGGTGGTGAGTGACAGGGCGGGGTACTTCGCCGTCAATGGCCGATTGATGACCAGATAGGAGGCGTACATCAACGCCGCTCCGAGGGCGATGACGTCACCTGCCCTGAACTGTACGTGCCCGTCGCTGCGTCCGACGATGAAGACCACGGCACCGGCAAAAGCCAACAGCAGGGCGATCACGTGTCGGCGGGTCAACTTCTCCGATCCGGTGGCCCACAACAACAGTGCGACGAACAACGACGACATACCCGTCAATAACGCGGCGGAGAACGCACTGGTGTGCTTCAACCCGAGAGCGAATCCGTAGAGATAGCCGAAGAACCCAATGCCACCGGCCAGCGCAATACGGCCCAAATCTGCTCGGGCCGGCAAGAGCGCATGTCCGCGACGCCGGTGGTTGACGGCGAGCAGGATCCAGCCGAGCAGCATCATCCCGCTGAAGCGCACCACGTTGAACGTGGCGAGGTCGAACCGCTGCAGGGCTCGCTTCATCACCACGAAGTTGACACCCCACGTGGTCACGACACCAACGCAGACGAGGTCGACCATACGAGCAGATACCGAGCGGGTCACCACCCCAGTCTTACCCGCCCGGTACGTGGGCAACGAGCGGAAATCAGACGACGCTGTTCTCCGTCTGGTCTGCGGCCCGTAGCGCGACACCAAGGGTTCACACTACTGGGGGTGGGTAGCCCACCAGGCGTCGAGACGGGCCCGGATGGCGTCGTCGCCGAGGATGCCTTCCTCCATCCGGATCTCGAGCAGAAATGCGAGGGCTTGGCCGATGGCGCGGCCAGGGCTGATACCAAGGTGAGCCATGACGGCTGCGCCATCCATTTCCGGACGGATGGAGGCCAGTTCCTCCGCCTCGCTCAACTCCGCGATGCGCACTTCGAGTTCGTCCATCCGACCGCCCAACATGGCGGCCTTCTTGGCGTTCCGGGTGGTGCAATCGCACCGGGTGAGCACGTTCAGCTCGGTAAGTAGTGATCCCGCGTCGCGCACATATCGGCGCACCGCCGCGTCAGTCCAGCCCATCTTGTAGGTGTGGAATCGCAGATGTAGATCGACCAGCGTCGAGACCGCCTCGATATCGGCGGACGAGTATTTCAACGCGCTCATACGGTCCTTGGTCATGCGCGCACCGACCACGTCGTGATGATGGAATGACACCCCGGTACCCTTGCGGAACGAGCGGGTCTTGGGCTTACCGACGTCGTGGAACAGCGCCGCTAGCCGGGTCACACGAAAATCGAGACCCGGTCGGGCTTCGGGCTGCACGTTCTCGACAACCGCAATGGTGTGGGCGAGAACGTCTTTGTGACGGTGGATTGGATCCTGCTCCAAGCGCATCTGCGGCAGTTCCGGCAAGAACTGATCGGCCAGACCGTTGTCGACCAAGAACCACAGACCCGCCGCGGGTTGAGGCAGCGTCATCAATTTGTCGAGCTCGTCACGCACGCGTTCAGCCGACACGATCGCAAGTCGTGGTGCCATTGCTTGCACGGCCGCCACCAGGGCCGGATCGGGGGTCAGGTCGAAACGGGGGATGAAGCGGGCGGCGCGCAACATGCGAAGCGGATCATCGGTGAAGCTAACTTCGGGTGATAGCGGGGTGCGCAGCACCTTGGCCGCGAGATCGCCGATACCACCGAACGGATCGATCAGATCAGGCGAGTCACCAAGACGCAGCGCCATGGCGTTGATGGTGAAATCACGGCGGGCCAAATCGTCCTCGATACGATCACCAAAGGTGACCGTCGGCTTGCGAGTATCAGCGTCGTAGGAATCGGCCCGATGGGTCGTGATCTCGTAGGCAACACCATCCTTGCGGCAGCCGATGGTGCCGAACTTCTCACCCTGGGTCCACACATCGTCGGCCCATCTGGCCACCAGTCGCTTGATCTCGTCCGGTCGAGCCGGGGTGGTGAAATCGAGGTCGACGGAGTCGACACCGCCGACCAGCAGATCTCGCACGGCACCACCGACCAGGAAGATATCGTGCCCCGCGTTGCGGAATCGGGCCGCCAACGGAGCAACCTGAGCGAGCACGGGGGCGAAACGGTCGGGCATCACGCCGAAGAGGTTACCGGCCCGAGCTGACAAGGAATGCCCCTATACCAGGCGAAGCGCCCTACGGCGGCGGGCGTAGGTGTCATGGATGACCAACACGGCGCCGAGGGTGGCCAGGAAATCGGCGATGATGGCGATCGGCCGCCAGATGCCCGATCCGGCATGGGGAAGCACCTTGGTGATGACGATGGCGGTCACTTCATCGTTGTCGTTGCCGGGGAACGCATCGGGACCGCGAGGGTTGCTGACATGGGCACCGTTGGTGATCGACCCGTTCAGTATCAGCACCTCACTGGTTACCTCAAAGAAGGAATCCGACGAAGCGGGAATCGCCGCATCATGCACACAGGTGAGGTCGCGGCCCGAGAAAGTGCATCCCCAACCGGCACCACTTACCGAGC
>JAYTVF010000490.1:0-2968 GCA_043744155.1 Acidimicrobiia bacterium
CGCGTGACCGACTGGAGTTCGACCCGCGCAGCCTGCTGATGCGAGTGGGAGAGCAGGTCGTCTCGATCGTCGAGCCCGACAACGAGGCGGTACTCACGACCTATCTCCGCCTGGTACGCGAGCAGCGCGGACTCAAGCCGGAGAACCCGGTGCAGCTGCGACGTACCGACGTCGATCTCCTGGCCAGTGTGTTGGATCTGCACGACATGAGTCTGGAAGATCGGCTGGTATCTCAACTTGGCATGACCCCGCAAGCGGCCGCAGAACTGCGCTTCAAGATGATCCGTCGACGCCACCCCTCCACCGGTCGTCTCTAGCCCGAACCGTCTTCGCCCGCGGTCTGCCGGCTGGTCTGCCGGCGGTCTGCCGGCTGGTCGCCTGGTCGCCCGATGGCTCAATCGCTGCTGCGGTTGCGCATACGACGGTTGATCAACTCTCGGCGCTGTTGCAGCTCTCGGTAGGTGATTCCAGCGACGTCGGAGTCGAGACCCAGACTGGCCTTGAATCCGGTCATGTCGACCTTGAGGCCGTCGCCGGTGCCGAGTTCGGCCGCCAATTGGTTGCCGTATTTGGTGGCGAACGTCATCGAAATAGCCGTCACTTCGCCAATGAGGTCGAGATCGGGGGCCAACGACGCAATGGCGCCGTCGAGAAAGACCAGATTCTTCACGTACAACATGAGTTCTTTGGGCAGCCGTGCGCCGTAGCCGAGCATGGCCTTCACCACTCGCTGCACTTCGGCCACCATCTCCTCGCCCGTCAGAGTTGTAGGGTCGATAGTGGGCTGATCGAGGCGAAGCTCTTTGATGACGTCGTCGATGTCGGTGTCGGTAGGCAGGGCTCCCAAATCGATTAGCGCCTTGATCTGGCTGCGCACGTCGTTAGACATACCTCCCACCAACAAACGCAGGAAAGCGGTGCGCCGCTGCTGGGTAAGTCGTGCGGTGATGCCGAAGTCGAGCAGAGCGGTCCGGCCATCGGCCATCACGAACAAGTTGCCGCCGTGCAAGTCGCCGTGGAAAACCCCATGAATCATCGCCCCCTCCAAGAAGGCGATCATGCCGGTGCGGATCACGGCGTGGGTGTCGATGCCTGCCGCCTTGATGGCATCGACATCATCGAAGGAAAACCCCGAGAGGCGCTCCATCACCAGCACCCGCTTGGTGACCAACGTCGGGTGCGGTCGGGGGACGACATAGCCCCGCTGGCCGAGATCGACCAGAACCTTGGCCACATCGAGCATGTTCTGGGCTTCGATACGGAAGTCGAGTTCTTCAGTGATTGTCTCGGCAAACAGCTCGACCAAGGCCGGAGGGTTGGCGAGAGCCGCCACCTGGATGCGCCCGATCAGGTGCGGGGCCAGCCACGCCAGGGTCCGTAGATCCTTGAGGACGAGCCGTTCAACGTCGGGACGTTGCACCTTGACGACGACCTGTTCACCCGTACGTAACTTGGCGGCATGCACCTGGGCGATGGAGGCTGCGGCCAGCGGTGTTCGATCGAACCACTCGAAAACCTCATCGAGCGGTCGCCCCAGATCACCTTCGACCACGGTGCGCACCACGTCGAAGATCTCGGCTGGCACTTGATCTCGGCAGCGTTTGAACTCGTTGACCAGTTCTGCGGGGAAAAGACCTTGGCCGGATGAGATGATCTGCCCGAGTTTGATGAACGTGGGCCCGAGACGTTCGACCCCGAGCCGCAAGCGGCGTGAAACATCGGTCCGACTGGCCGACTGGTCGTGGAAGCGGTTGAGCCGCTTTCGCACGATCCACGGCACAACCGCGCCAGTTCCTCGTGCTGCGACCGTGAGCACCCGCACACCGGGCGGAAGCTTGCCGGGCTGGGTGAGCTGCGGCACCAGCGCACGTGCGTGTTCCCGAAGCCTTGGCACCTGGCGCTGCCAGTCGAGCGCTCCACCCGTGAGCACCCACGGAGGATTGTCACTGAATGCCCCCAGCTCGAGGTCGGTCGCGATCAGATCGGGCTGGAGTGGCACGCCCTCATTCTCTCGCGCCGCCGCTCCACTCGTCATGGCAGGCTCCGGATTCGGTGGCGGGTGGGCCGTTTGGTGCTTGGCCAGGGCGAGTTGTCGTGTGGAGAAAGAGCCGAACCAGATCAGGGGCGCCAGACCGAGTGAACAGCTGCCAGGGCTCGGGCCGCCAATTCGGGGCGGCAGATGAGAAGATCGGGGAGCCACGGGTCGGGCCGGTTATAGGTCAGCGGTGTCCCATCGATCCGCGAAACGTGAAGCCCAGCGGCTGCCGCCACGGCGATCGGCGCGGCCGAGTCCCACTCGTACATTCCTCCGGCGTGGGCATAGATGTCGGCCTCGCCCGTCACGACTGCCATTGCTTTCGCCCCTGCTGAGCCCATGCGAAAGGCATCGGCACCTAGAGCTCCGGCGATCACTTCGGCGACGTAGGGGTGGCGGAATCGGGAGGTGACCAAACGTGGATGTGAGCGTTGCGAGGGCGCGGACAGCGTCGCGGCTGGCCCTGTTTCGTAGGCGGTCCCAAGAGCGGGTAGGGCGACCGCCCCGGCGATTAGCCCGCCTGCAGCGATGCCTGGATCGCGAGACCAGAGCGCGACGTGCACGGCCCAGTCGGTGCGTCCCGGTTCGCCATATTCTCGCGTGCCGTCAAGGGGGTCGATGATCCACACTCGATCAGCGGCGAGTCGGGCTCGGTCGTCGTGACCCTCCTCGGACAGCACTGCGTCGTAGGGCCTCGACGCACTGAGCGAGGCGAGCAAGAAATCATGCGCAGCCTGGTCACCACGGTCCATGATCTCTTCAGGCCATACTCCCTCATCCTCCAGAGACGCTCGCTGCGCGACCAGCAGTCGACCGGCGCGCACCGCCAAGTCGAGCGCCAACTGGTGGTCGTTCACCGTTCTGCCCGGAGACGCCCGAAAGTGACAGCGTCCCCGATTATCGAGCGAACATCGCCTTCGGCGGCACCCTGGG
>JAYTVF010000491.1:0-2959 GCA_043744155.1 Acidimicrobiia bacterium
CGTTGGCCCCGTCAACGACCACCACCAAGCCGTCGACGACGTCATCGACTACTTCCACATCGACGACGACCAAGCCCACCTCAACAACCGCCACGACGGCTCCGGCAGGCACAACATCGTCCACGGCTGCCGCAAGCACGACGACAGCTCCGCCAAGCTCGACCTCCAGCACCGTCTCGCCGCCCAAGGTGAGTTCGCCCAGCAGCCATCCGGCGGCGTCGGGAGCGCTGTCGGCTTCCTTCACTCCTGACGCCTCGACGGCCACGGCTGCGCTCACCGACGCACTTGCTCGACGCGACGCCTGCTTGTCCGATCCAGTTGCCTGCGATCAGGGCATGCTGAGCGCCTCATATTCTGGAGCGGCGCTCGCGGAGATAACGATGATGGTTGCCGGCCTGCTGCGCACAACGGCACATGTCGTTGTCGCACCCGGTGATGGCTTCATACTCGAGTACGCCGCCGTCAATATGGCGCTCACGCAAGCAAGCCTCAGCGGCTGCTTTACGACGGCGCGCGACACCTTCGATGCCTCCGGCCAGATGGTACTCACCAGCACGGACTCCACCCACGAGGCCTACGAACTGGCACAGGTCAACGGTGTGTGGTTGGTCACGAACCACCGCGCACTGGGCTTGTGCTGACCGTTTGCCCCGAATTCGGGTGTCTGGCCAACTACGATAAGGGCATCATGAGCGAAATTAGCAGCGTCCTCGGACGAGAACTCTTGGATTCACGCGGCAACCCGACGGTTGAGGTCGAGGTCGTCTTGGCTTCGGGAGCACGAGGTCAGGCCCTGGTGCCGTCCGGCGCGTCGACCGGTGAGCACGAGGCGATGGAGAAGCGTGACGGTGGCATCCGCTATATGGGTAAGGGCGTGCAGGGTGCCGTAGCTGCCGTCAACGGCCCCCTCGCCAACGCCATCAGGGGCCGCGACGCGCTCGATCAGCGTGGCATCGACAACGAGATGATCTTGCTCGACGGCACCGACAATAAGGCCAACTTCGGGGCAAACGCCATACTCGGTATCTCGATGGCCGTGGCCAAGGCAGCCGCCAACGAACTGCGTCTCCCCCTCTATCGCTACATCGGCGGACCCAACGCCCATGTGCTTCCCGTGCCGATGATGAATGTGCTCAACGGCGGCGTACACGCCGACAACACCGTCGACATGCAGGAATTCATGATCATGCCCGTCGGCGCACCGAGCTTCTCCGAGGCGTTACGCTGGGGTACCGAGGTGTATCACACGCTCAAGAAACTGCTGGCCTCGCGCAAGCTGGCCACCGCTGTGGGCGATGAGGGCGGTTTCGCCCCCAACCTCGCCTCAAACGAGGATGCTATCCGCGCACTGATGGAGGCCATTTCTGCCGCTGGTTACCTTCCCGGCGAGCAGATCTGCATCGCTCTCGATCCGGCCATGAGTGAGTTGTACAAGGGTGGGCAGTACCGGCTCGAGGGTGAAGGCAAGGTGCTTTCGTCCGATGACATGGTGGCCTATTGGGCCCGACTCGTCGACACCTATCCTATTGTGTCCATCGAGGACGGTATGGCCGAAGATGACTGGGACGGATGGGCCAAGCTCACCGCCGCAGTTGGTGATCGGGTGCAGTTGGTCGGCGACGACTTGTTCGTCACCAATGTCGATCGGTTGCAGATGGGCATCGATCGCAAAACAGCCAACTCTGTGCTGATCAAGGTGAACCAAATCGGTTCTCTGACCGAGACCCTGAACACCATCGATCTGGCCACCCGCCACGCGTACACCAGCGTGATGAGTCACCGCTCAGGCGAGACCGAGGACACCACCATTGCCGACTTGGCGGTGGCGACCAACTGCGGTCAGATCAAGACCGGCGCGCCAGCGCGGTCTGACCGGGTGGCCAAGTACAATCAATTGCTGCGCATCGAATCCAGCCTCGGCGAGTCAGCCCGATTCCTCGGCCGTCGGGCGATCGCCCGCGCCGCCAAGTAAGGGCCCGACGCCATGACCAAGGCGCCGCCGAGACGACCGACGGGGCAACCCCGTTCGGCCGCCGCGGCGGCGCGGGTCGACCGCCGCCTGCAAGTCGCCGCCGCCGACGAAGTGTTGAAGGTGGATGGGGTCGAGTTACCGCTGCGGCCGCACAAACGCAAAAGTGCCCGCCTCATTTTCTGGGTCGGAATCCCTCTGGTGGTACTGGCTGGATTTGCGTCGCTGCTTATCGTGCCGACCAAGTCGTACCTGAATCAGAAGAAGCAATACAGCGAGTCGGTCACCAAACGCGATGCGGTACGGGCGGCGAACGCCCATCTGGATGATCAGATCACAGCCTTGCAAACCGACGAGGAGATCGTGCGCATCGCCCGTGCCCGCTACAACCTGGTGCGCAACGGTGACCAGGTGATGGCCGTCTTGCCCTCACCCGTTCCCTTCCCGCTTCCCAACGAATGGCCGTACACACTATTGCAAGACATCGTGACCGTACGACTGCAGTACCCCGAGTCGATGCCGGGCGCCGTATCGGCCACCACGGTGAAGCCGATCGCGCCGACAGAGGATCCAATTGTGGCGGCCCAGCCCGAGGCGGTTGCGCCTGCGGGCGAGTCAGCCGAGACACCCGCCACGACGACGCCGTAGCCGTCGAGGCCCGTCGAGGCCTACCGTTGGCTGCTGCGACCCGTTGAATATCGAGGAGATCGTCAAGGTCACCTTGGCCACCTTCCCGTTCGGCGCCCACGTTGCGGTGGTCGAAGTCGACACCGAGACGGGCAAGGTTCGTCTGACCCGCCTCGTGCGTTACGACACGGCCGGTAACCCAGTGACGTCCAACCTGGCCGATGACGCCTTCCCGGCGGCCTTGGAGTTTCCGAGGGGCCGACCGCAAGATTCCTCCCCGCCGGTGCCGCGATCGCAACCGACAGTGACTTCCCGAACCAGCAAGATCAGCGTCGGCGAGCCGAGGCTCGCTGCTGGGCCAAT
>JAYTVF010000492.1:0-2954 GCA_043744155.1 Acidimicrobiia bacterium
GGGTCGGCTTGAGGAAACCGTGCTGCATCTGATGGCCCACGCCCGGGACGCCATACCAGCCACCGCCACCGCTCGACTCGATCTTGCCGCACAACGTGCGGCGCAGCGCTGGACCGAACGGGTCGCTGCGACCAGTCGCACCTTGACGGTCTCGATTTCGGAGCCGGCCACAACCCTGGGCGCCGATGCGTCTATCGATCAGATCCTTGATGCGCTCATTGACAACGCGCTGCGGCACGGCACCGGACGCATTCATCTCACGCAACGACGACTGAGTGGTGGGGCGGCCATCGATGTCGCGGACGAAGGAGCGTTGGCATCGCTGGAGGAGACGGAACGAATCTTTCAGCGCGGCCACGGCGTCGGAACTGGCATCGGCCTGGCCCTGGCCAGATCGATCGCAGAGGCAGGCGACGCCCGGCTGACCGTGACCAGCACGAGGCCAACGACATTCTCCTTGATCTGCCGCACCCAAGAGTGATGGTGGGATTTGACCACCCGGCGACTCGCTGTCGGGTTCGTTAGATCGCGGTTCCTGCCAGAAATTCGACGGCGGCTTCACCGGCGCGGCGTCCGGAGAACAGAGCGCCCTGGATGGATGCCGTGTCGCGATGGTCACCGCAGACGAAACGGCCCTGGCCGAGATCGACGCGGCGCTTGGGGGAAAATGGGGGAGTCTGACTGGGCTGGCCATGGGCGATCGCATCGGTGCGAAGATGCTGCCAGTCGTCGACCTGGCTGCCCCACCAGCGCCGAAGTTGGCTGACTGCGGCCACTCGCGCCTGTGGATCCTCGACACCGGGCAGAACGGCGCCGATCAGCGTCTGTCCAGCAGGGGCATAGCTTGGCGCTACCGACGAGACAATGGCGACGTTCATCACCGGCCCGCTGCCATCACCGTCGAGCACGATCAGGCGATCGGGCACCGGTGGCTGCGATGCTGCGAACCACACACAGGTGACTGGGTTGGATGCCACCGGTCGAGTGCCGACAAGTCGTGCCGCGGTCGGTCCTTCGGTGGCCACGATCACAACACCAGCGTCGAACCGCTCGCCACCAGTGGTCGTTACGGTGGTGCCTGACACTGCCTTTACGGGTGTGCCTAGGCGAACGCAATCTGCTGGCAGTCCGTTGGCGAGTTGTCGGGGAAGGGCACCCATGCCACGGCTCGGCAGAGCGGCATCGCCGCTCGCCAGCGACTGAAATATCACTTCGAACATACGTCGAGAGGTTGCCAGTGCCGGATCGAGGTGGATACCAGCCAACAGCGGACGCAGGAACGTCTCGATCATGCGATCCGAAAAGCCCTCCGATCGCAACGCAGCGATGATGGCGATGTCGTCGCGGCGCAGCAGTTCTTTGGCGGGGGTGCCCAGCACTCGGCGCCGTAGTAGTGCTATCCGCAGCTTGTCGATCGGCGATCCAATTGGAGCCAAGCCCGTCGATATCGCATCCCGCGGCCGCCGGAACGGGTCGCCGACTCGATGGCCTTTCCCTTTCGACCACACCAAAGCGCCTGACTCGAATCGCTGGAGATCGAGCGCACCCACATCCAACTGACGATCAAGCTCAGGGTAGGCGGTCAGCAAAATCTGAAAGCCTCGATCAAGCTGGAACCCCTCGACTATGTCGGTACGCACCCGACCACCCACGCCATCGGCGGCCTCAAGCAGCACGACCTGTCGACCGGCGTCGATGAGGGGACGCGCCGCCGCTAGGCCAGCCAGTCCGGCCCCAACGATGACGGCATCAACTCCCACCGCGGAATTGCTCATGACAAAATCGAGGCCAGCGCACCGCTGAGCAGAGGATGTTCAAAGGTGAAACCGCTGGCGGTCAACCGGTTCGGCAGAACCCTTTGGCCGTCGAGCAGCAGGTTCTGCACCAGCTCAGCGCCCATCGCTAGCCGCAACGGCAACATGGGGATCGGGATCACGGTCGGGCGGTGCAGTGCCTTGCCGAGCGCTTTGGCGAACTCGGCATTGGTGACGGGATTGGGGGCGGTGAGGTTGACCGGTCCGGCGACATCACTGCTGAGAAGGTGCAGAAGGGCGCGGACGTGGTCGGTGATGGCGATCCAGCTCTGCCACTGGGTGCCCGGCCCCGAACGACCACCGAGCCCGAGCTTGAAGGGCAGCAACTGCTTCTTCAGCGCACCGCCATCCGCCGACAAGACGATGCCGGTGCGAAGGTGGGCGACACGAATTCCGCCCGCGGCTGCCGCCGCGGTTGCGTCCTCCCACGCAACGCACAACTCGCTGAGGAAGCCGCCGCCAACGGGGCTGTCTTCGGTGAGTTCGTGGTCGCCTCGGTTGCCATAGATCCCGACGGCCGAGCCGGAGAGCATCACCGAAGGCGGCCGGGTGAGCCCAGAGATCGATCCGGCCAAGGTTGCGGTGCCCTTGGTGCGGCTCTCGAGCAATTCGCGCTTGTACTCAGGTGTCCAACGCTTATCGCCGATGCCGGCGCCAGCCAGATGGATGACGGCTCCAGACCCTTCCAACGAGGCCGAATCGATGATTCCAGCGGCGGGGTCCCACTTGATCTCGTCGCCCAAAGGCTCTGCCCGCACAAGGCGAATCGGTCGGTGACCTGCGGCTTTGAGAGCGGGAAGCAGAGCCGTCCCGATGAGCCCGTGTGATCCACTGATAACAACGTCCATATCGCAGCTTGGCATCTCGGCCGTCCTCGTGAGATGGCGGAGGTACGTGTCAGGTGTCAGTCGACGTGGATCGGAACTGAGGTCACGACCGTATGCGGCCGGTACAGCAGCTTGGCTTTCAGCGCGAATGCCGAGCCGTTGTGCAGCCACTGGGTGCGTTTTCGGGTAACGAATTCGGGGATAATGACGGTGATGATGTCGTCGCTGTAGCGTTCGTCCAGTTCGTCGATGAAGTCCATGACCGGCTTGGTAAGGGCGCGGTACGGCGAATACAGCGTGTGCAGCTCGATGG
>JAYTVF010000493.1:0-9911 GCA_043744155.1 Acidimicrobiia bacterium
ACGGCTGGCGATTTCGGAGTCTCGCCACCAGCGCTGCAGTGGGCTGGTGTCGGAGAACGAACTGGCACCGTGGGCCGAACACAGGATACGGATAGCGTCTCGGGCGCACTGCGCAGCATGGGCCGATTGCCAACGAGAATGGGCCCGCTGCTCATAGGTCATCGCCCGATTGTCGGCCGCCGCCTGGTCGATGTCGTCGGCAGCTTTGTAGGCAAACAGGTGAGCGGTCTCTACCAAGGTGGCGGCTTTGGCGATCTGTAGCTGGAACGTCGGCGCATCGCGCTGCACGTCGAAATCGGTATAGGCGATACCTCGCGTGTGGCCCTTGGCAATCACATAGTCGAGCGCAGCTTGGGCCAGACCAAGCTGCGGACCGGCCAGGATCAACACCGCCACCGGCACGAACGCGCTGCGGTAGGGGATCTCATCCTTGAACGGGGTGGCGTAGTCGTGCATGAGTAGGTTGGGTACCGGCTGCACCCGGTGGTCGGGCACGAAGACATCCTTGGCGTGGATGGTGTTGCTGCCGGTGCCCTTCATGCCAGCGACGAACCAGGTGTCCTCGATGGTGATGTCGGTATTCGGGATGAGCACGGTGGCGGGAAAGGCGAAATCGCCGTTCTCGTCAACGATCGGCACCCCAACGTAGGACCAATCGGCGTGATATGAGCCGCTGGCCCAGTTCCATGCGCCGTTCACGATGTAGCCGCCATCTACCTTGCGCGATGTCGCCGACGGCGTCAGCACACCAGCGACGCGGGCGTCGGGGTTGTCGGCCCAGATGTCATCCTGCGCCTGCTCGTTCATCACCCCGGCGAAGAAAGCGCATACATTTTGCAGCGCTGTCACCCACGCCGTAGAGCCACAGCCGGCCAGCGCCACGGCTCGTGACGTCTCGATCTTGTCCCGCACCGAGCCCTCATAGCCGCCATAACGCTTCGGCACCGGAACCTTGAACGCGCCCGCGTCTCGCAGCGCGTCGATGTTCTCATCGGGAACTCGGCGATCCTGCTCGGTCTTCAGCGCGTTCTTTTCGAGCAGCGGCTTCAACCCGGCTATGCGATCGAGGAGACCTTCGTGGGTCTGCGTCGTCGTGGTCATCGTCATGATGGGTGATCCTTTCAACAGGGCTTCGGGTGCTCCTGAGCCGACATGTCGGATGAGGACACATCAGCTCATCAGGCGCTGGGTCAGTGGGATTGGGCGACGAAGGTGTGCTCGATTGCGCCAAGCTTTTCGATTTCGATTCGCACGACGTCACCCGGCTTGAGGCAACCCGATGGTTGCATCACGAAGCCGACGCCAGCGGGCGTGCCGGTGGCGATGATAGTGCCGGGCAGCAGGGTGCAGGCCGTTGAGATGTGGGCAATCTGCTCCCAGCAGTTAGTGATCATCAATGAGGTGGATGCGTTCTGGCGAACCTCGCCGTTCACCCAAGTCGTGAGTTGCAGGTTGTGCGGATCACCAACCTCATCGGGGGTGACCATCCATGGGCCGATGGGGCCGTGGGTATCCCACGACTTACCCATCGTCATAGTTGGCGTGGCTCGCTGCCAATCGCGGACCGACACATCGTTGACGATGCAGAACCCGGCCACCACCGAGGGAGCATCTGTTACCGACACGTTGCGGCACCGGGTGCCGATGATCATGCCGAGTTCACCTTCATAGTCAACCCAGTCGGGGGCAACCGTGGGCACCTCGACCGGGTCAAAGGGCGCGTTCACGCAGGTGACCTGCTTGTTGAAGACAACGGGCACGGCCGGCTTCTTCGCGGCCGCCGTGCCAGTAGCGCCCATGCCGGACTCTGCGATGTGATCTGCATAGTTCAAGCCGATAGCGAAGAACACGGGGGGCTGGGCGATCGGGGCCTCGAGCCGCACATCTTCGAGCAAGATTCGTGCTGCGCCTTCGACCGCGGCGGCAAGGGCGCCAGTGGCGTCACCTTGTGCCAGCAACACGCCGAGATCGGTCGGCAGGCCGGCATCGTTTCCGCCACAATCGATAACGACGTCGCCATCGACAATGCCGAGCCGCGTGTGGCCGAGGTGGGTGAACCGAGCAATCTTCATGGTGACCTCCGTCACTGAGCCTCGCGCTGGAATCGCCCTGTCGTCAAGCAATTTCGACATTTACAATTGTTGTCGAAAATGATGTACTGAGCCCGTGACACGTGAAAAAAGTCGAACCGAGGCGGTGTACGAACGACTTCGGGATGACATTCTCGCTGGCGTTCTCACTCCCGGTGACCGGTTGCGTTTCGCCGACTTAAACGACCGTTACGGCGCGTCGATGGGCGTCATCCGCGAGGCGCTGTATCGGCTCACCGAACAGGGTCTGGTCACGTCCGAGACGCAGCTTGGTTTTCGCGTCACCTCCCTGTCGGCGCATGATCTGCTCGACCTCACCGAGGCCAGGTGCACCGTCGAAGGCCTGGCGCTCGAACGAGCCATCGAACATGGCACTGTCGAATGGGAGTCGGCACTGTTGGCCGCCCACCACGCGTTGACCCGCACCCAACAGACGCACTCGACGGGCGTCGGCCTCTCGTCTGGTTGGTCGAGCGCGCATGAACGTTTCCACAGCGCCCTCATCGCCAACTGCCCGAACATCCGCCTGAAATCACTGGCATCCACGCTCCGGGCTAGTGGTGAGGTCTATCGCCACTGGACGGTGGAATATGACGACCGCGATACCGCCGGTGAGCACCAGGCGCTTTGCGAGGCAGCCTTAGCCCGCGAAACCAACCGCGCCTGTCGTTTGCTGGTCGAACACCTCATCGAGACGGCTCGATTGCTGCTGAGGAAAGCACCCGACGCAGATCCCTCGTGCGCTACCCGATTACAAGGCATTCGCGACGCGCGCGCAGACATGACCACAATGGCATCGCGCCCGATGGTCACGGGTTAGCTCCCAGGCTCGGTGTCAGACCGCCACCTTGAGATGAGAATCTTCGCGATTCAGATCAGCCGGGCGGCGGTGACTCAATCGTTGTCAGGGGACCCATCGAAGAAGGTCACGGGTGGCGCGGTGCCACCGATCCACCGGGCGACGGGTTCGCCCCATTTTTGACTCCCTGGAGGGCCGGGCCGAACCCGATCGCGTCGCTGTACGCACAGACTGAGTGCGATGACGCATGCTGTACGCCCGATGATGCGTAAACCGCTCCCAACCGAACGCACCATGCTGCAGGGCGTGGCCTTAGCGCGCTGGGGGGCATGGGCCTGGCTGACGGTCACCACGCTGGCCCAACGGTCGTCACTGGCCCATCCCATTTTTGCCGGTGTGTTGATCGCCTTCATGCTGGCCTGGGCGATAGCCGCCAACGTGCTCTTTCACCGCAAACCGGCCATCCTTCTGCATCCTTTTGTGGCAGTGGGCCAACTGGCACTTGGATGGATGCTGCTGTGGATGGATGGCGTCGTGTTCATCAAGAACCACACGACCGGAGGCGGGCAGAACCTGGCGGGCACTTGGCCGCTCATCGCCACATTGGCCGCATCGACCGCGCTCGGGCCGGTGGGCGGTGCGATCGGCGGGGCTCTGGTCGGTACCGGACGCCTCGCTGGTGCCATCGCCAACGGGGAAACAAGCCTGTCGGGAGCCCGGGTGATCTCGCTGGCCGCGACGTGTCTATTCTATGCCATCTCCGGCGCGGTGTGGGGTTGGGTGACCCGCCGACTGCGGGTAGTCGAGACCGAAGTGATGTCGGTGCGAGCCCGCGAACAGGTCGCCCGAACCCTGCATGATGGGGTGCTTCAGACCCTCGCGCTGGTCGAGCGACGAGCGGCCGAATCCGATCCGGCCCTTGCTGCGGCTGCCCGGACGAGCGATAGAGAATTGCGCACCTGGCTCTACGGCGGTGACTCCACCGAACGTAAAGGCTTTGACGCGTCGATTCGCAGCGCGGCAGACCGCGCCGCCGCACTGTTCGACCAGCGAGTAACCGTCAATGTGCTCAACGACCGCGAACCGCCTCGGGAGGTCACCGAGGCCGTCGCCGGGGCCGTTGGCGAAGCGGTCACCAACGCCATGAAGCACGCCGAAGCCACGACGGTTGTCGTCTTCGCCGAGGCCACCGATGACGGCCGGGTGTTCGCCAGTGTCCGTGACGACGGAAAGGGGTTCGACACCGCGACGGCACGGGCGGCCCGGCGGGGCATCGTGCGCTCCATCGACGAACGCGTGGCACTGGTAGACGGACGAGCCGAGGTGCACAGCGCGCCCGGACAGGGAACAGAGGTGCGGATATGGGTACCGGCGTGATTCGAACCGTTTTGGCCGATGACCACGCGTTAATGAGATCCGGGCTTCGGTCGGAGTTGGGCGACGCCTTCGAGATCGTGGGCGAGGCCGACGACGCCGAGGGTGCCATCGACGTCATCAACGCCCGCACCCCCGACCTGGTGGTATGCGATCTGCATATGCCGCGAGGCGGTGGGCTGGCCGTGGTGAAAGCCTGCGCCATCGTGGCCCCCATCGTCATCCTGACCGTCAGCGAGGCCGAACGAGACTTACTTGACGCCGTTGCCGCCGGCGCGGCCGGGTATCTGCTGAAGACCACCCCGACCCATGAGTTGCGCGAGTCACTGATGACCGCAGCCGCGGGCGAGCCCGTGTTCAGCCCCTCTCTGGCCGCCTTGGTTTTGGGCGAATTTCGTCGACTGTCCAAGCAAGCCGGGTCGAACCCCTTGTCGGAGCGGGAACGTGGCGTGCTGCAATTGGTGGCTCGCGGCCACAGCTACGGCGAGATTGGCGCCGAGTTGTTCATCTCGGCCAAAACGGCCGAAAACCACGTACGGAACATTCTCGGCAAACTGCACCTCACCCGCCGGGCCGACCTGGTGCGCTACGCCGTCGCCCACGGCATCGACTAAAGCTGCGACGAGCTGGACAACACCTCGGTCAACATGCGCCCTCGGGCGTTACCCCGGGCAATGCACACAACCCCTCCTGCCTTGGCACAATTTGCGATGCCTTTCCGCACCTCGTAGGGAAGGTTGTGTGCATTGTAGAGCCAGGTTGTGTGCATCCTGAATCCCGATTGCCCACAGATCAGGCGAACGCGTCCCGATGATCGGCCCCTCATTGAGGGGGTGAGGGCGGCGCAGTGGGGGTCAACCCATGCGACTTTGGGGGATTTCACTCCTATCGACCGTACCCGGGTCGGCCTCAGAGTGACACCTATGAAATCGTCCGTTCTCCCGCCCCCATCGCCCGAGGATCCACCACTGTCGCCGCCGCCGCAGGCCGCCCGTGCTCAAGCCCCCGCCGCCGCGTGGCTCGCGACGGCCGGGGCCCTGCTGGTGTTGGTCGCCGCCGGGGTGCTGGTCGTCGGCAACTGGACCCATATCGCTCCGGTCTACAAGCTTGGCGGGCTCATGGCGTTCGATGGCATCGTCTTGGCGGTCGCCCACCTCTTGCGACGGTCATCCCCCGTCGTCGCTCGGACACTCGCGCACCTCGGGGCCACTATGGCAGTTCCGGCCGGAGTCGCATTCGTGGCGTCGGCGCACGGGCGTTGGCCGATGGCTATCGCGGTTGGCGGCTTCCTCGGCGTGCTGGCGTGCCTGGCCCAGGCAAATCGTTGGACCGCCCCCAAGCTGATACCGGCGGCCGAAGCGGCCGGGGTGCTCGGCCTGGCCGGCGTTGCGGCGCTGACCCACACGCCCGTCGGGGTACTGGTGGCGGTGGCCAGTGTAGGTCTGCTGGCCGCTCGCCGACCTCCGTCTGCCGCCCGACTGGCCGGCGTGGCCGCAGCCGGCCCTGTATTGGCGGTACTTGCCGCGTCGGATATCGGACCCGGCACCATGGTGCGACTGGGTGCGGCTGGCTCGGTTGTCCATTGGGCGGCGCCGGTCGCGGGTCTGCTGGCCGGCATAGTGCTGCTGATGTTGGCGCGGCGTCGCCGTTCAATGGAACTGGCAGTCGCCGGCATGTTGAGCGTCGCAACCGCCGTTCCCACGGGCATGATCGGGGTGCAGGATTCGGGCTGGATGTGGATGTGTCTGCCCGGCCTGGCCTTGCTCGCGATCGTCGGCATGCGATCGTTGCGTGATGTGTTCTGGAAGCCGATCGCCACCGACCTGGGTTCCCTGGCGGAAGCCATCGTGCTGATCGGCGGCATCCCCGCCGTCGTTGGGCTGGTTGCCTCCAACTGGGCGGATCCCAAGGTCGACACCTGGGCAATCGTGGCCGCCACCAACCTCGCCGGTGCGGTGGCGGTCACCATCGCCCGCAAGCGCTCAATGCACACCGGAACCCCCCCAACGACCGAGCCGCACATCGTTGCCCCCGCAACAACCGAGCCGTACATCGTTGCCCCCGCAACAACCGAGCCGCACATCGTTGCCCCCGCAACAACCGGATCGAGGCTGGCACCCCAGCCAACGACCGGGCCGCAGCCCGCAGTCGGACCGTTGCCAGCACCTGGCACCGACGAGTACGCCGCCCGTTTCGTACGTGCCGCCCGAGACAACAGCCGCTTAATTGCCGCCGGGCTTGGCATGGTGTGCCTCGTCATCATGGCAGCCTTCGCCAACGTTGTGACGACCTGGCCCATTGCGGCGTCAGTGGCCTTGCTCGGCGTGCTCACCGTGGGCCTCATCCGGCCCAAGTGGTCCAGCCAGGCCGAAATCGTGGTCGCCCTGGGGCTGATTGCCGTCAATACCGCTACTCGAGCGCATGCTGATTCACCCCGAAAGCTGGGTACCACCGTCTTGGTCGGGGCCATCGTCATGGTGGTGTGGTCGAGTCGAGGGCGGGGCCTAGCTCAGCGAGTTGGTGCCATCGTGGCGGCCGGGCTGGCGATCTCGTACGGCATCGACGGCATGTGGCCCCATGACCGATGGACGGGCGCTTCGGTGCTGGCGCTCATGTTGGCCATGTGCGCGGTGGCCGAACTTCCACTTGTTTCGCTGGCCGGTCTGCCCACGCTGGCCGCGGTCATCTCACTCACCGCTCAGGTGGGCAGCATCCCGACCGTGATTGGTCTTTTGATCGCCGCGGTGATGTTGTTGGGCTCGGCCACTGTCGTGAACAATCAGCGACTGGACGTGCTGACCGCGGCCGCCGTTGCTACCGCAGCCATCGGCGCGTTCGTCGTGCATGACGGGTTGTTCGTTTCGATGGGACTCGGCCTCATCGGCATCACCATGGTGCTCTACGGAGCCGTACGACAAGATCGCCTCACCTGGCTGTGGGGGCAGGTCGTGGTCGGCGTGGCGTCGTGCTCGTTGGTGTTCACCAGCGGATTCGCCCGATGGGCGGGGCAACGTGCCGAGCAGATCGGGCTCCGGCCGGCCGATCTCGCTGTTTCGCTCGGTGTCATCCTGCTGCTCAGCGCTGGGTTCTGGATCCGTCATGCCCGTATCGCTTCATCGTCGTGGGTGGCGTACGGCCCTGGGCTATTGCTGGCGGGTGCACATCTGGTCAGCACGGAAATCGCCAGCCCGCAATCGGGTCGGTTGGCCACCGCCTTGGCGTTGGGAATCGTGGCCATGACCATCGGCGGGTGGCGGCGACTGGGGGCGCCGTTGGTCATCGGCTCCGGGCTTACTATCATTGCGTTGGTGACCTCATTCGGACACGAACTCGCCGCCCTACCCGTGTGGGCGTGGATCGCCACCGGAGGCGTGCTGTTGCTCGCCGTGGCCGGACTCATCGAGCGACGCACACCGGCCAACACCGCCACTGGCGAACCGGGGCGTCGCCTCGTCCAAGTCGTCTGGCAGCAATTCGCCTGACGCCTCGCCAGTCGAGGGGCCGCCCAAGCGCTCGATCCCGAGAGGGGTCGAGCGCTTCGCCGCGCCGTCAGGCGACCGGCGGCCGACTTGGATTGGTCTGGCGATCGGTTGGTTCGCCGCGGCCGACTTGGATTGGTCTGGCGATCGGTTGGTTCGCCGCGCCGTCAGGCGACCGGCGGGCGTCGCCGGTCGGATCGCAGCGGGACTAGGCCCGGTTGAACTCGGCGACTATGGGTGCGTAGGCGTCTAGCGCTGCCAATGCGGCATCTCGATCCAAGGGCGGGACAACGAGTGCGACCGAGGTCGCCCCGATCTCACGTAGGCCGGCGATGTGGGCGATGTCGGGCTTCGCGGCGTACACGCCCAGGCTCAGGGTGGCCGGATCACGACCCGAATCGGCCGCCATGGCCTGCAGCGCAACCCACGACGCGCCGATGGGCCAGCGGCCCTCTAACGGCATCCAGGTATCCCCGAACTCGATGACATGGCGGAAGTGCAGTTCCTTGGGCGATGCACCGATCACGATCGGCGGGTGGGGTGACTGCACCGGCTTGGGCCAACACCACGACGGCTCGATGTTGACGTACTGGCCATGAAACTCGGCTTCGTCCTGCGTCCACAGAGCCTTGCAGGCCAGCACCTTTTCGCGCACGACCGCTCGACGGTGGGTGATATCAACACCGTGCGACTCCATCTCCTCATGATTCCAGCCGTACCCGATACCGAACTGAAACCGCCCGTTCGAGATGACGTCGAGTGAGGCGACTTCTTTGGCCAGGTAGATAGGATCGCGCTGAGCGACCAGTGTGATGCCGGTGCCGAGTTTGAGGTCGGTGGTGACCGCCGCGGCCGCAGCAAGCGCCAGAAATTGGTCGTGCGTCCGCCAGTATTCCTCGGGCAGATCGGGCGCTCCCGCTTGACCACCCCACGGCGTGCGGCGACTCACCGGGATGTGCGAGTGCTCCGGAAACCAGAGCGTATCGAACCCGCGGCTCTCGGCTTCTCGTGCTATCTCGGTCGGCTGGATACCAAGATCGGTCGGGAACAAAAGCAGGCCAATGCGCATCACCGAATGATAGGCCTCTCCCCCGCCCTTTTCGGTGAGCAACTGACCCCGTCCTCGTCGTCGGATGTGTAGGGTGCCGATCTATGGCCGACGATCTCACACTCGATCACTCCTTTGCCGGCTCCATCCCCGAACTCTACGAACGCTTTCTCGTAGGATGCCTGCTTCGACGTGGTCGTCTGCCAGTTCGGCATCATGTTCTTCCCCGATCGACCGCAGGCTCTGGCCGAGATGCGCCGGGTACGTCATCACCGCCTCGGTTCAGCCCTGACATGGCATAACCCTACGTACTGATGGCGCAGGTTGTCGTGTGACAACCATTCACGTCATCAGTACGCAAACGGGTTGGGGTTAGGCGGTGTACCAGCCGGAAACGTCGGCGAGCAGGTGGCCGCCGGCCTGGTCGAAGATGCTGACCTTGCCACCGGTTCCGAGCATGGCACCGACGAGGTTGGGTGTGGTCTGTCCGGCATCCACGTTCAGATTCGAGCTGATCGGCAAGGCCTGGCCGGTGGGGTAGACGGTGACGAAACCGGCCTGGGTTGCCTCGACTGCGGTGAGGTTGATGAGAGCAGTGGAGGATCCAAAGGCGGGGATGCCGCCGGTGCCCGACAGCGTCACATCAATGGTGGCTGCTGGGGCCAGGGGACCAACCGGGGCGCCGAGTCCGTTGCGGGTATCGAGCACGCGCTTCGGACTCACCGGAACCAGCAATCCCTTGTAGCCGCCCTTGGCCGTGGCGTCACCGAACCACCCGGTGACATCCACGATCACGTGCGTTCCCGACTTGCTGAACACGGTGATCGACCCAGTGGCGCCAACCGGAACGATGGCCAGGTTGCTGGCCGTGCTGCCGGTCATCTGCAGGTTCAGGTTCGAGGTTCCGGGAAGTGCCGCACCGGTGGCATAGGCCGTCAGGTAGCCAGCATCGGTGGCCTGGGTGCCGGTAATGTTCACCAGCACGGCAGATACTCCTGCTGCGGGCACTCCCTGCTGACCAAGGACCGGCACGGCAATCGAACCGTCGGCGGCCACCTTGGTACCACTGTCTCGGGTGTCGATCAGACGAACCGGACTCACTGCCGTGAAGCGTCCAGCCG
>JAYTVF010000494.1:0-2938 GCA_043744155.1 Acidimicrobiia bacterium
ACTGTCTATCGCTGCACCGACTGTGGTGCTGCGTCGCCCCGCTGGAACGGGCGATGCACACTGTGTCAGGCCTGGAACACGCTGGTGGAGGAAATCGAAGAGACCCGACCATCGGCGACAACCCTTTCCACTCTTGGCATGTCCGACCGGGCCGTGCCTATTACCGAGGTATCGTGCGAAGACGGCCAACCTCGCCCGACGGGGGTGGAAGAGCTTGACCGAGTATTGGGTGGCGGACTGGTGCCCGGCTCGGTGACCTTGCTCGGTGGCGAGCCAGGCGTCGGCAAGTCCACTTTGTTGCTGCAGGTACTCGCCAATGGGGCCCGTAGATCGGGGCCCGTGTTGTACGTGTCGGGCGAGGAGAGCAAGCAGCAGGTGCGCTCGCGAGCCGAGCGGCTGGGCGCGGTCACGCCCGAGCTTTACCTGCTGAGTGAGGCCCGGTTGCCTTATGTGCTGGCCGCTATCGAAGAGGTTCGCCCGACCCTGTTGGTGGTCGACTCGATCCAGACGGTCGAGGATCCCGACATCGGTTCGGCGCCGGGCTCGGTCGTTCAGGTCCGCGAGTGCGCCCATCGGCTGGTGCGTCAGACCAAACAGAGCACCATGGCGACGGTGTTGGTTGGCCACGTGACAAAGGAGGGTGGCTTGGCCGGGCCTCGCGTGCTCGAACACGTGGTCGATACCGTGCTCGCCTTTGAAGGTGAACGCCACCACGCCCTGCGGCTATTGCGAGCCACGAAGCATCGCTTCGGTGCAACCAGCGAATTGGGGCTGTTCGAAATGCGGGAGAGCGGCCTGCGCAGTGTGCCCGATCCAAGCGGCTTGTTTCTGGCCGACCGGCGAGATGACGTAGTCGGTAGTGCGGTGGTGCCGATCCTCGAGGGCCAGCGGCCACTCCTGGTCGAGGTGCAGGCGCTTATCGCCGATAGTCCGCTGGCGCTGCCCCGCCGTTCGGTGCAAGGCCTCGACGCGGCCCGACTGGCGATGCTCCTGGCCGTCCTCGAGAACCGGGCCGGCTTGAGCATGGTGAAGAAGGATGTCTACGTATCGGCAGTCGGCGGGGTGCGCCTCGGCGAACCGGGCAGTGATCTCGGCATCTGCCTCGCATTGGCCTCGGCCCTGATCGGCCGCCCTATCGGCCCGCATCTGACGGCGTGTGGCGAAGTCGGGCTCGGTGGAGAACTGCGCCAGGTCTCCCAGACGCCCCGGCGGCTATCCGAAGCGGCGCGCCTCGGCTTCCGGCAGGCCATCGTGCCCCAATCGGCACCCAACGGGGTCGACGGTATCGAGCTGTTGCGGGCCGACACCCTGTCCGACGCCCTCCGTCTGGCCGGGCTACTCGCCGCAAGCAAGCCAGCACGAACCTCCACCTCGGTGTAACCAACCCCTGTCGTCCCGTTCCGTAGGAGAACTCAACAGAACCCGTTGGCGAGATCAGCGACGAGGTTTGCGGCGTCCAGACCGTGTTGTCGAATGTGTTGCCCCGCCCAAAGCGGTGAGAAGTCGCCGCTGCCGGCAGCCTCGGCCCGAGCGCGCAGCGGTGCAATTGCCGCACCTGCGTAGGGGAACGGTGGTGCGTCAGTCGACATCGGTCCAAGTTCGTGCATCAAACGGTTCACTATTGCGCGCGCCGGGCGGCCAGTGAACAGGTTGGTAAGTGCCGTTCGATGCGCGCCGGTCGATTCGAGCGCGGCGCGGTGTACCGCTGACGTGGTCGAATCGGGACAGGTCAGAAATGCAGTGCCGACCTGAACGGCAGACGCGCCCAGTCGACGCGCCGCTGCCACCCCGGCGGCGTCCGCGATGCCACCCGCAGCGACGATCGGCACGTCCATGACGGGCGCAAGCTGCTGGATCAACGCGAACGTACCCACCTGCGTCGCCACGCCTCGATCGAGAAACACCGCGCGATGTCCGCCAGCCTCCAGGCCCTGGGCGATCACGGCATCCACGCCGCGGGCCTGCAGCCACAGCGCCTCATCCAGGGTGGTGGCCGACGACAAGACTGCCGCGCCAGCGGCACGGACCCGATCGAGCAACCGCGCCACGGGAAGGCCGAAATGGAAACTGACCACCTCGGGGCGGAGGTCCTCGACGACGTCGGCCATCGCTTCACCGAAAGGCTGACGTGCAGCCGCGGTGACGACATCGTCGATATCGATTCCGAACTCGTGGTAGTAGCGGGCGAGCAGTTCACGCCAACGACGGTCGGTGTCCGGCGTCAGCGGTTGGTCTTCGTGGGTGAAGAAGTTGACGTTCAGCGAAGCATCACTGATTGCTCGGAACGCCACGATCTCGTGACGGAGCGCGTCCGGAGAAAGTTGGGCGGACGGGACGGACCCCAACGCGCCGGCGCTGGCGGCAGCAACGGCGAGCACGTGATCCTGCGATCCGGCCATCGGCGCCTGAATCAACGGCACCTCGACCCCGACGCGGTCCATAAAGCGACGATGTCCCATCACAAGTGAGACTAGACCACCCCCCGAACTCGCGATTTCACGTTGCCCGTGAACACGAACGCACACTCCCACCGTGACCCCACCTCTGCCCTTGCACCAGCGGTGGTCCCGATCGCTCATGTCACCCGGTGATCGTTTCAGGCTATTGATGGGCGACCCGATGGGCGACCCGATGGGCGACCCGGTAGGCGGCCCGGCAGCCACAACGGCAGGACGCACCCGATCCAACCTAGATGCATCTAGGCCGGGGACACCCTTTGCGGGTCGACAACGATGGCTTCTACCCAGATGCCATAGTGTCTACGAAGGGTGAGCGGCACCCGGATCTCACCGGTCGATCCGACCATCCACGTTCTAGACTGAAACCATGCCAAACAACAGCGTTCGCGCGCTCCACAGCGCTTTGGCTCAGGTCGCTCCCGGTACGCCGCTTCGGGAAGGACTCGACCGCATCGTCAAGGCCCGAATGGGTGCGCTCG
>JAYTVF010000495.1:0-2938 GCA_043744155.1 Acidimicrobiia bacterium
GGTTCCCGCCACCTAGTTTGAGGGCGACGCCGAGATCCGCCGCTTGGCGTCGCTGCGAGTGACGGCCCCGAAAGGGGCCGTCGCCGCATTTTTCGGCTCCGGTGAAAAGTGCCGCCAACCAGGCGCAACCCGACAACCGCGCCGCCCAACCGCCGCATCCTTCACACATCCACAAGGGCACGATGCAGGACCACCCACGACGCATCGCGGCGGTCTCACCGCAACAGCCGCTGGGCCCGCCGAATCTCGCGGGAGGCCGAGCGCACCTGGCGTTCGGCCTCATGCAGCGCCGACACGAGGTCATCTCGGTCGGTGCCCTCGTATGACGTGGCCAACTGGCTGAGTCTGCTCTCCCATTCGCCCAACTGTGTGGAGAGTGACGTCAAAGTGGCGCTATCGGAGCTGATGGTCATCGTTTAGAGTCTGGCACCTGCGGTCATCGCCCCAGATCCCGTTGACGCAGACGCGCTACTTGGACGGGGTTGCCGCCAAACGCACTTCGATTCCGGGCCGCAGCCGATTAGCCTGCCGCACGCATGTTGCGCATTCTTGACCTTCGAGGCCGGAACGACGTCCGCTCCCAGCTGCCCCGCCCTGGTTCCAGCGGGGAGGAGCCGGTCGCCGCCGTTCAAGCCATTTTGTCTGCCGTGCGGAGCGAGGGTGATGATGCCGTCCGCCGTCTCACCGAGACTTTTGACGGCGTCACGCTCAACGAACTGCGCGTGCCCGCCGCCGCGTGTGAGGCAGCCCTGCAGCGGGTGCCGCCAAAGCTTCGCGAGGCGCTCTTGGCGGCGCATGAATCCGTAACGGACTACCACCGAAGGCAGCTTCACGACCCGATCGACTATGTGGCCAACGGCGTGCGTCTGCGTAGCTCGGCCGTGGGCGTGGCTCGTGCGGGTTGCTATATCCCTGGTGGCAAGGCACCGCTGGCATCAAGCGTCATCATGACGGCCAGCATCGCCAAAGTGGCCGGGGTCGAACAGGTGGTGGTCTGCACGCCGCCAGAACATGCCACCGGGATGCCGTCGGACGCCATCCTGGCCGCAACTTGCATTGCTGGCGTCGACGAGGTCTATCGGGTCGGTGGTGCTCAGGCCATCGCGGCAATGGCCTACGGCACCGAATCTGTTGCGGCGGTCGATGTGCTGGTGGGCCCGGGGAACGTGTACGTGTCGGTAGCCAAACGACTGGTGGCCGCAGAAGGTCTGGTTGGGGTGCCAAGCTCTTTTGCCGGGCCGAGTGAGGTCGTGGTCATCGCCGACGATTCCGTACCGGCAAGATTTGCTGCGATTGATGTGGTGTTGCAGGCCGAGCACGGACCCGATGGTGCAGCGTGGCTTATCACTTGGGATGAACGTGTGGCGCACGCAGTTCTCGCTGAGATTGCTGCCATCACTGTGGCCTCGCCACGGCGCCAGGATCTTGAAGCCAATTTCGCACGGCGTGGCTATGTCGCCCTGGTCGACGGCCCGGCCCAGGCCGCAGCCGTGTCCAACCACATCGCGCCCGAACATCTCGAGTTGCTGGTCGATGACCCGGAGTCGCTACTGGCCATGATTCGCCATGCCGGGGCCATCTTCACCGGTCCCTGGAGCCCTGCCTCGATTGGTGACTACATCGCAGGACCATCCCACGTGTTGCCGACCTCTGGCACCGCCCGGTTCGCCAGCGCACTGACAGTCAGCGACTTTCAGAAACACATGCATATCATCACCGCGGACGCCGCCGGGCTAGCTGCGATTGGCCACCATGTCATTTCCTTGGCCGAGGCCGAAGGCCTTCCCGCCCATGCCGATTCTGTACGAGATCGATTGAGGATCCTATGAAACCCATCCCTGTTCGCGATGATCTGCGAGCGATGGAGGGGTATCATTCGCCGCAGGTCAACGTATCGGTGCGCCTCAACACCAACGAGGCCCCAGGGTCCCCGCCGGTCGCGTGGCGCGACGCTCTGGCAGCAGAGATGTCGCGGATAGAATGGCATCGCTATCCCGATCGCGCCGCTACAGATCTACGCGCCGCCCTCGCCGCCCATCTAAACGTGCGAACCGATCAGGTTTTCGCGGCCAACGGGTCGAACGAGGTTCTTCAAACCTTACTCCTTACCTATTCCGGACACGGCCGAACCGTGGCAACCTTTGAGCCGACCTACCAGCTACACGCTCATATCGCCCGTATTTGTGGGGCCCATGTGGCCGAGGGTGAGCGGGCCGCCGACTTCTCGCTCGATCTGGCCGAGGTACGCCGGGTGCTGACCGACGCCCAACCAACGGTCACGTTCCTTTGTTCGCCGAACAACCCCACCGGCCTGGTTGAGTCGGAGGCGACTATACGTGAGGTGCTCGATCTGGCCCCCGGACTGCTGGTGGTCGACGAGGCCTATGGCCAGTTCGCCCCGTGGTCGGCTCTCGAACTCATCGATGATGACACGCCACTCGTCGTCACGGGCACGTTCTCCAAGACCTGGTCGATGGCGGGCGCCAGACTTGGCTACCTCGTCGGGCCGAGTTGGCTCGTGACGGAACTCGACAAGGTTGTGTTGCCGTACCACCTCGACGCGGCCAAACAGATCGCCGGCCGTCTGGCACTGCGATACGTCGAGGACATGAATGAACGCGTGTCATTCATCGTGGCCGAGCGAGAGCGACTGGCCGAGCGCATGGGAGCCATGCCGCTCACCGTCTGGCCAAGCGGCGCCAATTTCATGCTGTTCCGACCCGACCAGATGGCCGGTGACGAGGTTTGGCAAGGCTTGCTTGCCCGTGATGTGTTGGTGCGCAACTGTTCATCGTGGCCGCGCCTGCACGACTGCCTGCGCGTCACCATCGGCACCACCGACGAGAACGACGCGTTCCTCGCTGCGCTTCAGGAGGTCGTTGGATGACTCGAACAGCGCAGATTTCTCGGTCGACCAAGGAAACGACCATCCGTTGCG
>JAYTVF010000496.1:0-2936 GCA_043744155.1 Acidimicrobiia bacterium
GAAGATCACGAGGACAGCCCCAATGACGATCCACAGCAGGTTCAGCGACGTGGCCGTCGCCGCCTCCGGCTTGCCTTCAGCTACCGCTTTCCCGGCAAAAGCCGGTCCGGCGACCAAGATCGAAGTGGTCAGTGTGCCGACGGTTAGGGCCGCAAGCTTGCGCACTGAATTCCGCACGGTTCCTCCTTTCCCGGATAACCCCGGGGTGATGGCCTCGTTCGTACGTACACTGACGTTTCGAACTCGGCGTGAATGAGCTGGTGGCAACCTACGAGGCCCTCATTTCACAACTATCTCCCCCATGTTTCGGTTTTGTTGCTTCAGTGTTCGTGCATCAATTCCTCCCCGAAACGAGGAGCTCAGTGTTTCCGAATTGTTCCGACTCTGTTCGATTTCCACGGGCGGCGACGAGTCAATGACCTCGCCTCGACACCATTGGCCAGAGCTAGTCGAATCGCCGCTTTGGTTTCATCGTCAAGTTTGCGACCGGTGGGGTCGGTCAGATCAAACCGGTCGAACGCCAACGAATCGTTTGTGGTGATTCGTGCCGCGTGCACGTCGGCCTCCGCTGCGGCGAAGGCCACGGCCAGAGCGTGCAGCAAACCCCGTCGGTCCGTGGCGCGAACCTCGGCAATCGTGTGCCACGGCGACCCGGCATCGTCGAACTCGACGACCGCGTCGGTGACCGCCGGAGAAACCAGGTTCTGATTCTGAGCTTCAGTAAGCGCGCTTTCTAGTAGCGCAGCGTCGGGCGCCACCCCAACCACGCCGGTCCGCACACGGAACGCTTGCAGGGCCGCACCGTCTCCCCACGTGGCGAGAACAGCATCCACCACATCGAGCTGCGCCCTCTCCAACACCCCGGTAACCAGAGCCAGCAGACCGAGTTGATCGCGGGCGCCGATTTCGACCCGCCAGACGGCGTTGGACTCCTGCACAACAGCCACCCGAAACGTTGCTCGCCGCGGCAGGGGTTCGAGCAAACGTACGTGACGGACCACGGCGGCGGGATCCTCGGACAAAAGATAGGAAAGCGGAGCGGCGCCGATCCGACCTGACAGGCGCGGCGCGTCCACGACGAAAGCCAGGGCCCGATCGCGTGTGCGGTCAAGAACCGTAAGGGCATCGGGACCGGCAAACATCGGGGAGTCCAGGGACGCTTGCACGAGGCGATGCAGCTCGGTGAGCGACGACGTCTCCCATGTCTCCAGTTCATTAAGGGCGATGCTCAACACGTAGAGCGCTCGGGCTTGCTCGTGGCCACCAAGGTGAGCAGCAATGCGCAGCACTGAATCCTCATGATGGCCGTCGATGCGCAGCGCTGCGGCCCGAAGCAACTCTCGATCACCGACCAGCATGGCAATGGCTTGGCGATCATCGGGGTCGATCGTGAGTCGATCCAAGAAGGATCGCGAACTATTCGTCGCCTTCGGTCCTTCGCCCAACATATCGATAAGAAATGAGGCCAGCAAAAGCCGGTCGGGATACATAAGTAAGCGCGCTTCGGATGCTGCGCGCTCGTCGTCGTGATGCTGATGCTCGGTTCCCGCGAGGAGGCTTCGAGTCCGCTCGAGCAGTGCACCATGGTGGATCCCACTCGGATCAAGCACCTGGGGATCACTTCGACGACGGGCGAAGGCATCGCCAATCTCGGGAAGTGATCGATCCAGGACCGCCGTCGTTTCCAGGAAGCGCCAGGAGCGAACCGACCCGTTGCGCACCACGGCGAGTAGAGCTGCAGTGGACTCAGCGTCCCACCGCAGGTTCTCGCCTGAAGCTGAAACCGACGATAGCCACTGCGTGAGCGCAATTGCCGGGTCGGCGGTGTGGACTCGCAGTGCCGCTTCGAGGGCCACGTTAAGGGCCTGGCGATTCGGAGGCCGGACGGCCAGCGTGACCGACATTCGGCCGCGTCCGAATGTCTCCTCCATCAACCAGCCATCCTCCGGTCGTTCGGTTTCCCCATCCTGGGTGCCGCCGGCGAGCCCCCTGCGCTGCGTTCGCCGAATCTGCAGGGAGAGCAACGGTGGCGTCATCAGTGTCGAAATGAGGACCATCGCCAAGATTGCCGCGTAGACGTTGCCGGCAACAATCCCTTCGCGCAGCCCGATACTGGCGAAAATCAGACCAACCTCACCGCGAGGAATCATTCCGAGTCCAACGAGGAGTCGGTCGGCCGAAGTTCCCGTGGCGCCGATTCCGGCGACAACTTTGCCGACCACTCCCACGGCAATAAGGGCCGCCGCTAAACCGATGACGGCCGGTTTCACGAACTGCTTCACGTCGGTATTGATGCCAATCTGTAAAAAGAACACCGGAATAAACAGATGTCCGACTGACTTCAATTCCCGTTCGACACGGGCCGCAACCGTGCTCCGTCCAAGTGCCAGGCCGGCGACGAAAGCACCGACGATAGGGGCCAATTTAGCGACGGTGGCAAGTTGCGACACTCCGAGAGTGAAGGCCAGCGCAAGGGCTACGAGCGTGCCGCCTGAGCGCGAGAGTCGGTCGATCTGAGCGAAAAGCTTGGGAACGAGGAACGACCCAAGCACGGTGGTGATCACCAAGAACCCCAGGGCCGCCCCGATGATGCCGAGCAAACCGACGAACGAAAACGAGCCGTCGCCGGTCGTGATGCGCACGACGACGGTGAGAATGATCAGACCGATCACGTCATCGGCCACGGCGGCCCCGAGTACCGTCCGCGCTTCGATCGTGGCCAGGGCTCTCAGGTCACCGAAGACGCGAGCGGTGATGCCGACCGACGTGGCGGCCAGGGCCGAACCAACGAAGATTGATTCGTTCGAGGTAAGACCGAGCAGATGTCCGGCGATGATCCCCCCGACCATCGGCAGAGCGACGCCAATCACGGCGACGGTCATGGCCGACCGGCCAACCGCACCGAGTTCGCGAAGGTCCATCTGCATGCCCACTTC
>JAYTVF010000497.1:0-9875 GCA_043744155.1 Acidimicrobiia bacterium
TGCCGGTCTCTTCCAGGCGCCAGCGGCTCAGTTCGCTTCGCTCCTCGAGGCCGTTCCGCGTTCGTTTGCCTATGGCATTCAAGCACTCATCGACAAGCACGGCGGCGACGTCGCCGACGCTGCCTGACCCTGTTCCACACCACATTCGCTTCAAGGAGAAAATACAAAATGGCAATTTCCGTTGACGAGATTCTCGACGCCATCGCCGGCATGACCGTGCTTGAGCTGTCGGACCTCAAGAAGAAGTTCGAAGAGAAGTTTGACGTTACTGCTTCCGCTCCGATGGCCATGATGGCCGCCGGTCCGGCTGCCGGTGCCGCCCCGGCCGAGGAAGAAAAGGACGAGTTTGACGTCGTTCTCATTTCGGCTGGTGAGAAGAAGATCCAGGTCATCAAGGTTGTGCGCGAGCTCACCAGCCTGGGTTTGAAGGAAGCCAAGGACTTGGTCGACGCCGCCCCCAAGGCTGTGCTCGAGAAGGCCAACAAGGCCGACAGCGACAAGGCAAAGGCCGCGCTCGAAGAGGCCGGCGCCACCGTCAACATCAAGTGATCTAACGATCTCTGAACGGGGGTCGGGCTTCGGTCCGGCCCCTTTTTCGTTTTCGGAACCGTGGACGGATCGGAACCGCTGATGGTCAGGGAGTGGCAGTTGCGTCCGCGACGAAGCAAGCGACAACGGAATGGACCCCGGGGGATGCACGCCCGTGACACCCCCTTGGCACGACAGACAATGGGTGGGGGACGTCGAGCGCGGCGATTCGCGCAGATTTTGACAATTGGACCCTTGACGAATCTGCCGTGTGGGCTTATCGTGCGCGGTAAGACATGCAAATCCCGGCCGAAGCGCCAGGTGTGTTTGCGTTGCTCTTTTGTTGGCGGTAGCATCCTTAGCTGCCGTGTGTGTCAGCCCCCCGACCATCCCAGTTTCACCGGGGGCTCAAACGCGCACGGACTCTCTCGTCCGCCGCTGCAACCGAGGAGTAGTAGGTGTCTTCACCAACGCCCCAACGTGAACGATATTCGTTCGCGAATCTTGCCGAGCCTCTTGCCCTGCCCGATCTCATCGCGATTCAACGCGAGAGTTTCGAGTGGTTCCTGCATCAGGGATTGGCTGAAACCTTCCGAGATATCTCGCCGATCAAAGACTTCACCGAGGCGCTCCAGCTAGAGCTTGAGTTCGACCCCGATGATGAAGACCTGCGACCGCCGCCCAAATTCACGGTGGAGGAGTGCAAAGAGAAGGACATGACTTTCTCCGCGCCCATCTTCGTGCGGGCCCGGTTCATGAACCGTAATACCGGTGAAATCAAGGAGCAGACAGTCTTCATGGGTGACTTTCCCATGATGACGGAGAAGGGCACCTTCATCATTAACGGCACCGAGCGTGTCGTTGTGAGCCAGTTGGTGAGATCACCTGGAGTTATTTTCGAGCCGGGTGAGCGCTTCCGCCTCCGCAACCTCTCCAAGCATCAGTTGGTCAAGGGCACGATCCACCCCTATCGCGGTGAGTGGATGGAGTTCGACGTCGAGCAAAAGCCCGGCAAGGACGTCACAGCTGGCACTCGCGTGGCCCGCAAGCGTCGCATGAGCATCTTCACACTGCTGCGCGCTCTCGGTTTCGACGAGGAGCATGCTCCCGGTTTCCTCGATCGCTTCGTGGCGCACTTCGACTTCCTCGAAGGCCAGTACGACAAGGATCGCCATATCGCCCCAACGCAGGACGAGGCGTTGGTCGAGATCTACAAGCGGGCACGTCCTGGCGAGCCGCCGACCGTCGAGTCGGCCCGCAACTATTTCCGCACTGCTTTTTTTGAGAACCGCCGCTACGACCTCAGCCGCGTTGGACGCTACAAGATCAACCGCAAGCTCGGCAGCGAAGTCGCCAAGCTGAAGGACATGTTCGGTCTCGACGACGATCTACTTGACATGCCCGTCGATGACCAAGATGTCCTGAGCCGTTGTGAGGTGCTGGCTGCTGTTTGCTACATGCTGCATCTCGCCAAGCACGAGCCCGGTTACCGCCTTGACGATCAGGACCACTTCGCCAACCGCCGCATTCGTTCGGTCGGGGAATTGATTCAGAACCAGGTGCGTATCGGCCTGAGCCGTATGGAGCGGGTCGTGCGTGAGCGCATGACTACCCAAGACGTCGAGGCCATCACCCCGCAGACCCTCATCAACATCCGTCCGGTCGTCGCCGCCATCAAGGAGTTTTTCGGAACTTCGCAGTTGTCGCAGTTCATGGACCAGGTGAACCCGCTCTCGGGCCTCACCCACCGTCGTCGTCTGTCAGCACTCGGGCCGGGCGGCTTGTCCCGTGAGCGAGCTGGCTTCGAGGTACGAGACGTGCACTTCAGCCACTACGGCCGTATGTGCCCGATCGAGACGCCAGAGGGCCCGAACATCGGTCTGATCGGTGCGTTGTCCACCTACGCCCGCGTCAATGAGTTCGGCTTCATCGAGACACCGTATCGTCGGGTAACCAACGGCAAGGTCACCGATGAGATCCACTACATGGCCGCCGACGAGGAAGAGGAATACGTCGTCGCCCAGGCCAACACGCCGGTCAATCTCGACGGATCCTTCAAGGATGAAAAGGTCCTTGTGCGCCGGTCTCCTCAGGCGGCCAGCCTGGCCGACCTTAAGCTTCAGCTCGAACGAGACGTCTTCTTCGGTGCCACCACCGACATCGCGTTCGTTCGTCCGGAAGAAGTCGACTTCATGGACGTGTCGCCCAAGCAGATCGTGTCGGTTGCTACTGCGCTGATCCCGTTCTTGGAGCACGACGACGCCAACCGAGCCCTGATGGGCGCCAACATGCAGCGACAAGCGGTGCCGTTGCTGCGCTCGGAGGCCCCCTACATCGGCACCGGTATCGAGGCACGCGCCGCTCGCGACGCTGCTGACATGATCCAGGCCCTCGAGGCCGGAACCGTCACTGAAGTAAATGGTGATCAGATCGTGGTCGACTACGACACCAGCGGCCGAAAGGTCTATCGCCTGGCCAAGTTCCGTCGTTCCAACCAGGACACCTGCATCAACCAGAAGCCCCGGGTGAAGGAAGGCCAGCGGCTCAACAAGGGCGACGTACTGGCCGACGGTCCTTCGACCGATGCCGGTGAACTTGCCCTGGGCAAGAACCTACTCGTGGCACTGATGCCGTGGGAGGGCTACAACTTTGAGGACGCCATCATCCTGAACGAGCGCATCGTGCGCGATGACGTACTCACCTCGATCCACATCCACGAGCACGAAGTGGATGCCCGCGACACCAAGCTCGGGCCCGAGGAAATCACTCGGGACATCCCGAACCTGTCCGAAGACATCCTGAAAGACCTCGACGAGCGCGGCATCATTCGTGTTGGCGCCGAAGTTGGCCCCGGTGACGTGCTCGTCGGCAAGGTCACTCCCAAGGGAGAGACCGAACTCACTCCTGAAGAGCGCCTGTTGCGCGCTATCTTCGGCGAGAAGGCCCGCGAAGTGCGTGACACCAGCCTTAAGGTGCCCCACGGAGAGAGCGGCAAGGTGATCGACGTCAAGGTCTTCAGCCGTGACGAGCATCATGAGTTGCCGCCGGGCGTGAACCAATTGGTACGCGTGTATGTGGCGCAGAAGCGCAAAATTTCCGTCGGCGACAAGCTGGCCGGACGTCACGGCAACAAGGGCGTTATCTCCAAGATCCTCCCGACCGAGGACATGCCGTTCATGGCCGATGGTACCGCCGTCGACATCATCTTGAACCCCCTTGGTGTGCCCAGCCGCATGAACGTCGGTCAGGTTCTCGAAGCGCACCTCGGCTACGCCGCCCGCTGGGGCTGGAATCACAATGGTGAAAAGATCGGTGACGCGCCGACCCGCAACACAGCCACCAAGACTCGGCCAACCACCAAGCCCTCTACCTTTATCGCCACGCCCGTCTTCGACGGCGCTCACTGGGACGAAGAGGAGCAAGCTGGCAAGCACCCGACCATCCAGAACATCCTCGCCAACCTCGAACCTGAGGCGGCAGATGGCACCCGGATGATCAATACCACCGGCAAGCTGCAGCTGTATAACGGTCGCACCGGTCAGGCCTATGACCGCCATGTCACCGTCGGCTACATGTACATCTTGAAGCTCGCCCACTTGGTCGACGACAAGATCCACGCTCGCTCCACCGGCCCCTACAGCATGATCACCCAGCAGCCGCTTGGTGGTAAGGCGCAATTCGGTGGTCAGCGCTTTGGTGAAATGGAAGTCTGGGCCCTCGAGGCCTATGGTTCGGCCTACTGCCTGCAGGAGCTGCTCACCATCAAGTCCGACGACGTGCTCGGCCGCGTGAAGGTCTACGAGGCCATCGTCAAGGGCGAGAACATCCCCGAGCCAGGCATCCCCGAGTCGTTCAAGGTGCTCATCAAGGAAATGCAGGCCCTGTGCCTCAACGTCGAAGTTCTCGCCGCCGACGGTGCCGAGATCGAGATGCGTGAGCTTGACGAAGACGTATTCCGCACTGCCGAAGAACTTGGCATTGATATCAGCCGCCCTGAGCGCGGTAGCGACGAAGAAGACGACCGGCGCCGTTCGCGCTCGTCATTCTGAAGGGTTTGAGGAGACAACATGCTTGACGTAAACATGTTCGACCAGCTTCGCATTGGTCTGGCCACCGCGGATCACATCCGCACGTGGTCCGCTGGCGAGGTCAAGAAGCCAGAAACCATCAACTATCGCACCTTGAAGCCCGAAAAAGACGGTCTTTTCTGCGAGAAGATCTTCGGCCCAACCAAGGATTGGGAGTGCTACTGCGGCAAGTACAAGCGCGTGCGCTTCAAGGGCATCGTCTGCGAGCGATGTGGCGTCGAAGTCACCCGTTCCAAGGTGCGTCGCGAGCGAATGGGCCACATCGAGCTCGCTGCGCCCGTTGTGCATATCTGGTACCTCCGCGGTACCCGCTCGTGGCTGGCATATCTTCTCGCTGGCATCGAGCCCCGTGAGGAACTGAAGGCCAAGCAGCTCGAAAAGGTGATCTACTTCGCTGCCAACCTGGTCACGTGGGTAGACATCGACAAGCGCCACGCCGATCAGCCGAACCTTGAGAACGAGTTGCTCGAAGAGCTCGACGCCATTCGTAAGGAGATGGAGGTCACTATTGACCGCCGCTTCAAGGATGCCGAAGAGGAAGTCGCCAAACTCGAGCGCGACGGCGCGAAGGAGAGCGACATCAAGTCGCGCCAGCGCGCCGTTGAGAAGGATGTCGCGCAGCTGCGTGATCGGTACGAGCAGGAACTCGAACTGGTCAAGCGCACCTTCGAAGAGTTCAAGGACATCCACTCCCGCAAGATCATCGATGACGAACTGCTGTGGCGCGAGCTGCGCGAGCGTTACGGTGATTACTTCGAGGGCGGCATGGGTGCTGATGCCATCAAGTCCCTGATCGACCGCATCGATTTCGATGAGGAAGAGATCAAACTCCGCGATGCCATCGACCCCCAGAACGGCAAGAAGCCGTTGTCGACCCAACGCAAGCAAAAGGCCATCAAGCGCCTAAAGATCGTGTCATCGTTCAACCGTCGTGACGAGACCGGCCGCCGGGTCAATGACCCCAAGGCCATGATCCTCGACGTGGTGCCGGTCATCCCGCCCGAACTTCGCCCCATGGTGCAGCTCGACGGTGGTCGTTTCGCTACGTCGGATCTCAACGACTTGTATCGCCGGGTAATCAACCGGAACAACCGCCTGAAGCGTCTGCTCGATCTCGGCGCCCCCGAGATCATCGTCAACAACGAAAAGCGCATGTTGCAAGAAGCCGTCGACGCGTTGTTCGACAACGGTCGCCGTGGCCGTCCGGTCACTGGCCCGGGGAACCGTGCGCTGAAGTCGCTGTCGGACATGTTGAAGGGTAAGCAGGGCCGGTTCCGTCAGAACCTGCTCGGCAAGCGCGTCGACTACTCCGGCCGCTCGGTCATCGTCGTTGGCCCCACGCTCAAGCTGCACCAGTGCGGTCTGCCCAAGCTGATGGCCCTTGAGCTCTTCAAGCCGTTCGTCATGAAGCGCCTCGTTGATTCCGAACTGGCGCAGAACATCAAGTCGGCCAAGCGCATGGTCGAGCGTCGTCGCCCGCAGGTCTGGGACGTGTTAGAAGACGTCATCAAGGAGCACCCGGTTCTGCTGAACCGTGCCCCAACCCTGCACCGCCTCGGCATCCAGGCTTTCGAGCCCGTGTTGGTGGAGGGCAAGGCCATCCAGATCCACCCGCTCGTCTGCACAGCGTTCAACGCCGACTTCGACGGTGACCAGATGGCTGTCCATCTGCCCTTGTCGGCCGAGGCGCAGGCCGAAAGTCGGGTGCTGATGCTCAGCGCCAACAACATTTTGTCCCCGGCGTCTGGCCGTCCGATCGTCACCCCCACCCAGGACCTCGTGATCGGTGCGTACTACCTCACCGAAAAGGTCGACGGCTCCAAGGGCACCGGTCGAGTGTTCCGTCACCGGTGGGAGGCCTACCGTGCCAACGACGAGGGCGATCTGCATCTGCACGCGCCCATCAAGATCATCGGTGATCGCCAGGCCGACGGCACCCGCGTGGATCTCGATTCCACTGTTGGTCGTCTGCTGTTCGAAGCCACCTTGCCCAAGGGTTACACCGAGGCGTACGGCCACGTCACAGCCATCATCAAGAAGAAGGACATGGGCGTTCTGGTCGAGCGTCTGGCTGAGGGGTTCCACAAGGCTGAAGTGGCCGAGTCCCTCGACGCCATGAAGAACATCTGCTACCGGTACGCCGCACAATCCGGCCTCACCATCTCGATTGACGACGTCAAGACGCCGGCCGAGAAGAAGCCGCTGCTCGACAAGTACGAAAAGGAAGCCGACAAGGTCGAGACCCAGTTCCGTCGCGGCATCATCACCGACGGCGAGCGTCGGGTTCAGGAAGTACGAATCTGGACCGAAGCGACTGACAAGATCCGCGAAGCCATGGAAGCGGTGTTGCGGGCCGAAGCGTTCAACCCGATCGAAATGATGGTCGGCTCCGGTGCTCGAGGAAACATGATGCAGGTTCGCCAGATCGCCGGTATGCGCGGTCTCGTGGCCAACCCTCGCGGCGACATGATTCCTCGTCCCATCAAGTCGAACTTCCGTGAAGGCCTCGCCATGCTCGAGTACTTCATCCAGACCCCTGGTGCCCGCAAGGGATTGGTCGATACCGCCCTTCGTACCGCCGACTCCGGGTATCTCACCCGACGTCTGGTCGACGTAGCGCAGGAGCTCATCATCCGCGAGATCGACTGTGGCACCAGCCTTGGTGTGTGGGTCGAAAACGTTGGAAAGGACACGGGCAACAAGCGCAACTACCTCGAGACCAAGCTGTACGGCCGAGCGATGTTGAATGACATGACCCTTTCCAACGGCATGGTCATCCAGGCCAACCAGATCATTGGTGACATCGAGAGCGACGCCCTGCGCGACGATCCCGCCGTCAACAGGGTTCGGGTGCGATCGGTGCTTACGTGTGACGCCGAGCTGGGCATTTGCGCCATGTGCTACGGCAAGTCGCTGGCCACGGGTAACCCCATCGAACTTGGTGAGGCTGTTGGCGTCATCGCTGCTCAGTCGATCGGTGAGCCCGGTACACAGCTCACCATGCGCACCTTCCACACCGGTGGTGTGGCCGGCACCGACATCGCCGGTGGTCTACCCCGAGTTGTCGAGCTCTTCGAAGCCCGTACCCCACGCGGGGCGGCTCGTTTGGCCCGCGCGTCGGGTGTGGTTCGTATCGCCGAGGACGAGGGCAAGGGAATCCCCGTTTTGATCATTGGTGACGATGGTACGGAGGAGACCTACGGTCCCTTCATCCAGAGCCAGATCATTGTGACCGATGGCCAAGAGATCAAGGCGGGCGAGCCCGTCGTGAAGGGCCCGTTCGACCCGAAGGAGATCATCGACATCAAGGGTGTCCGCGAGACGCAGCTGTACTTGGTCGAGGAAGTCCAGAAGGTCTACCGAGATCAGGGCGTTTCGATCCACGACAAGCACATCGAGCTGATCGTGCGTCAGATGACCCGCCGTATCGGCGTTCAGGAGCCGGGTGATACCACCTTCCTACCGGGAGAGCGTGTCGACCAGCGGGTGTTCCGCGAGCGCAACCGTGGCACCGTTGAAGCAGGAGAGCGACCCGCGGAGGGTCGCCCCGAGCTGATGGGTATCACCAAGGCGTCGCTGGCCACAGAGTCGTGGTTGTCAGCAGCCTCGTTCCAGGAGACCACCCGCGTTCTCACCGAAGCCGCTATTGACGGTCGCGGCGACGGGCTGCTGGGTCTCAAGGAGAACATCATCATCGGTAAGCTCATCCCGGCTGGTACCGGTATGCCCCGCTACCGTGAGTTCGACCTCACGGCACCGGAGTACGAGCCGATGGCCTTCTACTCCACCGATGAGGCTGATCCGGCTGAATGGCTGGCCTCGATCAGCGGCTCATACGACGAAGCTGGCTGAAAGCCCAACAACAAGGGCCTGCCCTCCCACTACGGGTAGGCAGGCCCTTCGTCGTTTTGAGCCGTTTCCAACTACAGGGACCCGGCCCGTCGTTCACGATGCGCCTCGGCCCTATCTCGAGGGTTTGTGGACTTCCGATGCAGCGTGGCAAGCGCACCCACGTCGGCGAGTGCGCTGGCTTTCGCGAGTAGCGATTCGGTGGCTACTCGGGTTACAGGTTGGTTCGCCGCTCGTGGGCATCGGGGTAGCGGGCGCCGACGATCTCAATCATTCGCGAGGCCTCATCGATGCGGGCGAGGTCGTCTGGCGTCAACACCAGTGCGACACCGCCAACGTTGTCCTCAAGACGGGAAATCTGCGTGGTACCCGGGATCGGGGCGATCCACGGCTTCTGCGCGAGCAACCAGGCCAACGCGACCTGCGCCGGAGTCGCTGACTTTGCGTCCGCAATACTTCGCACCAAGTCAACCATTGCGGAGTTCGCTGCGCGGGCCTCGGCTTCGAACCGGGGGATCGTGGCGCGGATGTCGTGGTCGGCGAACGCCGTGTGTTGGTCGATGGTGCCGGTGAGGAATCCCTTACCGAGAGGGCTGAACGGCACGAACCCGATACCGAGCTCCTCCAACGTTGGCAAGATCTCCTCCTCAGGTCGTTTGAACCAGAGCGAGTACTCGCTCTGCACCGCCGTGACCGGCAATACTGCATGCGCCCGCCGGATCGTCGATGCCGCAGCCTCGGACAGCCCCCAGTGCTTCACCTTGCCAGCGTCGGTCAGATCCTTGACTGCACCGGCGACCTCCTCGATTGGTACGTCGGGGTCGACTCGGTGCTGGTAATAGAGATCGATGGCTTCGACCCCGAGCCGTCGAAGCGAACCTTCGGTAGCGTCGCGGATCGTGTCGGGATGGCTGCCCGCCGACTGTCCGGCGGAGTCCACCAGACCGAACTTGGTGGCGATCACCACCTCGCCCCGGAAGGGGGCCAGCGCCTCGCCCACAAGCTCTTCGTTCGTTAAGGGCCCGTACACCTGAGCAGTGTCAAAGAAGGTGACGCCAAGCTCCACCGCTCGGCGGATCACGCCGATCATCTGCGAGCGCAGGTCACCCTCGGCCACGCGACGACCAAGCCCCATACAGCCCAACCCGAGAGCGGAGACCTCAAGACCTGAATTCCCAAGCTGTCGCTTTTGCATTCGGCACCCCTACTGTTCGCGGATTGCGGTAGCTGCCCCTACTGTCACCGGGACTCCCGACCGTTTGGATCGAAGCGCGACCACTCTAGCCGAGGTGCCGAGCCGACATCGGCAGCCATCTATGCGAGCACGTCACCGTCGTCGGCGAGGCCCCGGCTGGCTGGGCTGGCCCCAGTTGGCTGGGCTGACCCCGGTGAGGCCCCGGCTGGCAATCA
>JAYTVF010000498.1:0-2929 GCA_043744155.1 Acidimicrobiia bacterium
CGCCCGCCGTTATCCCCTCCCCCAGGGGATGGACCTCGGGGACCTCATTCAAGAGGGAAACCTGGGCCTTGAGCACGCTGTCGACAAGTTCGACTGGCGACGGGGTTTCAAGTTTTCCACCTACGCCACGTTCTGGATCCGCCAGGCCATCGGCCGTGCCCTCGACCAAAAGGCCAGCCTCGTGCGCCTGCCCGGTGACCGGTCGGCCAGCTTGCGGGCCGCCCTGCGCCAGGCTGCCTCAGTCGGCGTAGACCTCGACGACGAACACGCCAACCTGCAGCGCATCTCGAGCCCCATTTCGCTTGACCGCAACGTCGGCGACGATAGCGACACCACCCTGGTCGATCTCATCGCGGCCGACCAAGCGTCACCCGAAGATACGCTGGTCGCAGCCGACGGCACTCGCCTGTTGTCAGAGCTGCTCGGCAGCCTCGATGACCGCGCCCGATACGCCGTGACGGCTCGATTCGGGCTCATCGACGGAGAAAAGCGCAGCTTCCGTGAGGTTGGTGACGACCTCGGAGTCACCGCCGAAGCTGCCCGACGGCTCGTAAAGCGTGCTGTCGACGGCCTGCGAGATGACGCCGCCCGCATCCTCGCCGCATGAACATTTGCAGCATGCCGACAGCCACATAAGGCTGTCGGCATGCCTGCTTCATGGAAACCGAGCAGCTGGCAGCGATTCTCTGCTGACCAGCAACCCGACTGGCCCGATACCGGTGCCCTCGACGCAGCCGTGAAGCAGCTCTCTACCTACCCGCCGCTGGTGTTTGCCGGCGAAGCCCGCAACCTCACGTCGCTGCTTGGGCAGGTCTGTGCCGGCAACGCCTTTTTGCTACAGGCAGGCGATTGTGCCGAAAGCTTCGACGCGTTCACGGCCAACAGCATCCGCGACAAGCTTCGGGTCATCCTGCAGATGGCCGTGGTCCTCACCTATTCGCTCGGCGTTCCCGTCATCAAAGTCGGGAGACTGGCCGGCCAGTTCGCCAAACCTCGCTCGAGCAACACCGAGATCATCGATGGGCACGAGCTGCCCAGCTTTCGTGGCCACATCGTCAACGCACCCGATTTCACCTTGGCGGCGCGCACACCCGATCCGAGCCGTCTGATCGAGGCGTACCATCAGTCTGCGGCCACATTGAACCTCGTGCGGGCATTCGCCAAAGGCGGGTTCGCCGACATGAACCGGGTACACGCCTGGATGCAGGAGTTCGTAGCCACGAGCAAGGCAGGCCAGCGTTACGAGCGACTGGCCAACGAGATCGAAAGTGCCCTGCGCTTCATGCACGCCTGCGGCATCGATCTCGATAACACGCGCCAATTGCATGAGGTCGACATCTTCACCTCGCATGAAGCATTGATCCTTGGGTACGAAGAGGCACTCACCCGCCAGGATTCGATCACCAACAGCTTCTACGACTGCTCGGCGCACATGCTGTGGATCGGCGAACGCACCCGTCAACTCGACGGAGCCCACGTCGAATACCTCCGCGGTGTCGGCAACCCGATTGGGTGCAAGGTCGGCCCCACCACTTCTCCGGAATACGTGCTTGACCTGTGCGCCAAGCTCAATCCGGCCCAGATCCCTGGCCGCCTTACGCTCATCTCGCGCATGGGCGCGGACAAGATCGAGTCATCATTGCGGCCGCTGCTCTCCGCCGTTCGCCAGTCGGGCGTGCCGGTGGTGTGGGCATGCGACCCGATGCACGGCAACACCTTCACGTCGAACAGCGGTCGTAAGACCCGCCATTTCGACGAGGTCTGCCGCGAATTGTCCGGCTACATCGCCGCCCATCGTTCCGAGGGGACCTGGCCGGGCGGCATTCATATCGAACTCACCGGCGAAGACGTCACCGAATGCCTGGGGGGCGCCGAGGAAATTCTCGATACCGACCTCGATACTCGCTACGAGACCATCTGTGATCCACGCTTGAACGGCCGACAGTCGGTTGACCTGGCCTTCAGAGTGGCCGAGTTCATGCGTGGCTGAACGCCTGCAATGGCGGTGTCCGAACTGCCAGCAATTGCTGCATGTCACGCCCACCGGGCTGTCATGTGCGGGGAACCACAGCTTCGATCGGGCCCGCGAGGGGTACGTCAACCTCATGCCATCGGGTCGCTTGAAGGCACGGGTCGCCGGCGACAGCGACGCCATGATTCGGGCTCGGCGAGCATTCTTCGACAGCGGCCACTACTTAGCTATAGCTGAGGCAGTGTCGGCAGCAGTCGGCAAGGCTGAGATTGTGGTGGATGCCGGCTGCGGCGAAGGCTTTTACTTGTCGAATATCGCGGCCCCTTCGCGGTGGGGGGTCGATATCTCCAAGCCTGCGATCAAGCTGGCAGCGCGCCGATACGCCGACATCAACTTCGCCGTCGGTACCTCGTTCCACCTCCCGCTCCCGGACCATTCGGTCGATGCCGTCGTGTCGGTGTTCGCCCCGCGACCTTTCGACGAGTTCGCGCGTGTGCTGCGTACCGGGGGTATCGTGGTGGTGGCGTCGCCAGGGCTGCACCATCTAAGGGGGCTGACGGACCTGATCTACGAAACGCCCGAACCACACGAGCAACGGCCCCACACGGACGACGCCACCGTATCCGTCATCTACGATCTCGCGCTGCGTCAACCCGACATAACACATCTCGTGCAGATGACGCCGTACTGGTGGAAGGCCACCGCCGCGCAGCAGGACGAAATCCGCCGTCGTGCTGCACTCAACGTCACTATCGATGTCGTCGTCAGCACGCATCGCTTGCCTGCAGGCCGACGTCTGGCCGAGTATGTCGGTTCTTAGCCGAATCGGACTATGGGATGTTCCCCACGCTGCAGCCGCCATCGTAGGACTCGATGCTACTACTGAGCTGTGGGGCGACATTGACCGACCCTTCGACCTGGCCTCTATCACCAAGCTTTTTACCGGCTACGCCACGC
>JAYTVF010000499.1:0-9868 GCA_043744155.1 Acidimicrobiia bacterium
GGTGTATTGGAAACCGGTCGTATGGATTTTGGAAGCATCGATCGACAGGGTGTGGGTGATCAACGCCCGGCATATGCGTAACGTTCCTGGCCGCAAAACCGATGTGGGTGATAGCCAGTGGGGTTGCCAACTTTTGGAGCACGGTTTGGTGCGCCCGTCGTTCATTCCTGGGCGTGGTACTCGGGAGGAACGGGACTTGACCCGCTACCGGCGGGTGGTGGTCGAGGACCGCGGACGCGAGTCGCAACGGTTACATAAAGTGTTGGAGGACGCCGGGATCAAACTGGCGTCGTTCACGTCGAAAGTGTTGACGAAATCCGGTCGCGAAATGATTGATGCTCTGATCGCCGGGCAACGCGACCCGGTAGTACTCGCCGAGATGGCTCGGGGTCGGATGCGTTCGAAGATTCCGGAATTGACCGACGCGTTGGATGGCCGTTTCAACGCTCATCACGCCATGTTGTGTTCCATCATGTTGGAACGTATCGATCAGGCCGACCTGATCATCGGGCAACTCTCCGAACGGGTCGTGGAGTTACAACACCCTCATGAGGCGGCGGTGTCGTTGTTGATCGGGATTCCTGGCGTGTCGTATCGGACCGCGCAAGTGATCCTGGCCGAGATCGGTACCGACATGTCCCGCTTCCCAACCGCCGGGCATCTCGCGTCGTGGGCTGGCATGTGCCCCGGCAACAACGAGTCCGCAGGGAAACACAAGAACGGCCGGACCCGCCACGGATCGAAATGGTTGAGGACAGCGTTGATCGAAGCGGCGCATGCCGCAGCACGATCGAAGGACACCTACCTCGCTTCCCAATACCATCGGATCCGCGGTAGGCGAGGCCCATCCAAAGCAGCCGTCGCGGTCGGACACTCGATTCTCGTGATCTCCTGGCATCTGCTCTCGACCGGCGAAACATACAACGACCTCGGCGGCGACTACTTCGATAAACGACGTACCTCCACCGCACACCAACGTCGCCTTGTCGGACAACTCGAAGCCATGGGCCTCGACGTCACCGTCACACCCAAAGCCGCCTAACCACCACACCCACGTCGGTCTACGACCGACCCGGGGCTACCGCCCCGGAACATCATCGCGCCCAAGCATCGCAACAACTCCGGGATTCACACCTCAGATGGCCGCAGCGTTCCTCCGCCCACGGGCGACTGGGAGACTCAAGGCCGAGTATGTTCTAAACAGCGAACAAACCTTGATTGCGCACCCGACCTTATGACAGACTTCACACCGGCGGGCACACGCCTGCCGCAAGGCGGCTGACCCGCCGACTTTTGCACGGCTACATCTCACACTCAAGGGGAATGCATTAATGAAGACGTCATATCGTCTGTTCGCCCTCGCGGCGGTCGTTGGCCTCGGTGCCACGGCTTGCTCGAGCTCGAAGACCACCACCGCCACCAGTGCAGCTGCGGCCACCACCGCTGCCGCAGCCACCACGGCCGCTGCCGCAGCCACCACGGCCGCTGCCGCGGCCACGACCACCGCAGCGGCCGCCACCACAGCCAAGGCTGTCACCACTACCGCTGCCGCGTTGAAGGCCACCGCCGGCAAGGACATCACCATTGCCGTCATCACCCACTCTGACGGCGGCGTCTTCTGGTCCGTCTTCAAGAAGGGCGCTGAGCAGGCCGGTAAGGATCTCGGCATCAACGTCAAGGAGCAGGGCTCCAACAACAACGGTGTCAAGCAGGCTGAAATGATCAACCAGGCCGTCACCGACAAGGTTGCCGGTATCGCCGTTTCCCTGGCCGACAAGGCCGCCGTGAAAGACGCTGTTGCCGCCGCCGTCAAGGCTGGCATCCCGATCGTCACCACCAACTCGGGCTCGGATTCCTACAAGGACTTCGGTGCGTTCACCCACATCGGCCAGGACGAGTTCCAGGCTGGCGCTGGCGCGGGCGAGAAGTTCCAGGCCGCTGGTGTGAAGTCGGTGCTTTGCGCCAAGCAGGAGCAGACCAACTCTGGCCTCGACGCTCGTTGCGCCGGCATGAAGTCGACCTTCAAGGGCAAGTACACCGAAGTGACCACCTCGGGTGACAAGTCCGGCAAGCAGCAGGGCGACCTCAAGGCCAAGCTTGGCGCTGAGGCCGACGTTGACGCCGTGTTCGGCACCGGCCCGGTCGTCGCTCACGACGCCGCCGCCGCTGCCAAGGAACTGGGCCGCAAGGTCATGGTTGGCGGCGTTGACCTGTCGACCGACATCCTCAAGGACATCGCTTCTGGCGACGTTTCCTTCACCATCGACCAGCAGCAGTACCTCCAGGGCTACGTTTCGGTTCTGGCCCTGTACCTGAAGGTCACCAACCAGAACACCCTCGGTGGCGGTCTCCCGATCGCAACCGGCCCCGGCTTCGTCACCAAGGACAACGCCGACGCTGTTTCCAAGCTCGTTGCCGCTGGCACCCGCTGATCCACTGCTTTACCTGACGATGGCCGCACGTCGGTCGTCGTCGACCTTGCTGTAACCATCGGCCGGGATGCTTCGGCATCCCGGCCGATGTTGTTTTCGACCACTTTGAAACGGGACGGGGAACCCCCAATGAGTCTGATCGAGGCAGCCGCACCGGCGCCTGTAACAACCGCTTCCATTACGAGCGACGAACGGATCGCACACCGCGGTCCAATGAGACGCTGGCTGATTTCGCCGGAAATCGGTGCTTTGATCGGTACGGTCGTGGTGTGGTTCTTCCTGTGGGGAAATGGCCAGACGTTCGGTACGGCCGGAACCACGCTGAACTGGCTTGATGTCGCTGCGCCGTACGGCGTCATGGCCACAGCCGTGGCCTTACTCATGATCGGTGGGGAATTCGACTTGTCCTCCGGCGTGATCACCGGCGGCACCGCCATGATCATTGGGTTGTTCTCCCGCTTCTTCATGGGCCAAGGTGTGCACATCGGCTGGGCCATCCTGGCGGCCTTCGGGGCAGCCATCGCCATTGGCTTCTTCAACGGCTACATGGTCAACAAGACCGGCCTTCCCAGCTTCATTATCACCCTGGCCTCGTTCTTCGTCATGCGGGGATTGATGCTGGTGCTCTCCAAGCGCTTGGCTCAGAAGGTCTACGTCGATCAGATCCGTGACCAAAAGGGTGCCAAGACATTCCGTGGCTGGATTGCCCACGAATGGCTGCTCAAAGAGTTCCCCATGCGCGACAAGCTCTTCGTAGGTGGGGTGATCATCGGCGTCGCCCTCTTCGTGTACGGACTGCTCGACCAGTCGTTCGTGCGTCGGCGTTCGCTGTCCCCGAAGGGCCTCATCGTGACGGCAGTCGGGCTCGTTGCTGCTTGCTTCGGTTTCGTTAGTCTGCTTGGTACCGACGGCGTGGCGAAGAACGCGTTGTTTGGCACCGTCGCCGGACTCGGTACCGCGGTAGCGATTCTCGGCGTCGGCATGACTCGGTGGGAATCGCGCTCGGGTGCCTCGGCCATGCCGGCCGATCCTGGCCCGCTGTCGAAGCAGACCTTGACCCGGCTCGGCCTCGGCCTCGCCGGTGTCGCCCTCGCGCTTGTCATCCACTTCCCGTTCGATCGCACAGAACGCCGGGCCGTACTCACCTGGATTTCGTCCGGTATCCGCCCGATCGTTGCCATCGCCTTCGCCTTTGTGGGCCTGGCGCTTACCGCCCGCTCACTGCTTCCCGGCCTGCGCGATCGAGTGCGTGCCGCCAGCGTCATCAAGCTTGTGTTGTTCAGCCTTTACGGCGCGATCCTGGTGATGTGTCTGGGCCTATCAGCCCTGCAGCTCACCACGGTGCAGGCGCTGCGATCGATAGGCATGATCCTGCTCGGTACAGGTGGTATCGCCATGCTGCTCTTGGCCCGAGCGCAAGCTGCAAAAACCAGCAAGACATGGCAGCTCATCATTGGGATCATCACTGCTGGTTGCCTGGTGGCCATCGGCCTGGTGACCCGACTCGACTCGTCGGCGACCCGATTCCGAGTCGTGCTTCCGGCCGGTCTGGCCATTGGGGCCGCCATCCTGCTCGGCAACACGCTGGTCGAATTCGCCCTGGCCAAGCGCAGCTTCGGCGACACCGTTGCCGATCGGCTCGGCCGCAAGCTGCAGGTGCTCGGTGGCATCTTGGCGTTACTCGGTGTCACCATCCGGTTGCTGTACACAAACTTCACGCCCGAACACGCCGCTGCGCTTCGGGCTGCGGGCAAGCCGGTTCCGCAGAACGTGCTGCGAGAGACGGTGATGTGGTGGCTGATCGTTGCTGCCATTGGTGCCTATGTTCTGGTGAAGACTCGATGGGGCAACTGGATCTTCGCCGTCGGCGGCAACAAAGACGCCGCCCGTGCCATCGGCGTTCCTGCGAACCAGGTCAAGATCGCCCTCTTCGTGGTAGTCGGGCTTTGCGGCGCCCTCTCGGGCACGCTGCTCGCGTTGCGCTACGGCACCGTTCAGGCTGATCAAGGCACCGGATTGGAGTTCGAGTTCATCATCGCCGCCGTGGTCGGTGGCTGCTTGATGACGGGCGGCTACGGCTCGGTGATCGGTGCCAGCCTCGGTGCCGCAATCCTGGCCATGTCCACCACCGGTTTCCAAACGGTGAAGGGCTGGAACTCCGACGGCCGCTACGCCTTCCTCGGCGGCGTGCTGCTGGTCGCTGTTCTGGTCAACATGTACACCCGCAAGAAGGCGCTGGAGGCACGATGAGCACGTCACTACTCGAACTCAAGGGCATCTCGAAGTACTTCGGCAATGTCACCGCGCTCGAAGGCATCTCCACCCACGTCGAAGCTGGCAACGTCACCTGTGTGCTCGGCGACAACGGGGCCGGCAAGTCGACATTCATCAAGATCCTGGCAGGCCTACACAAGCCAAGTACCGGCGAGTATTTGATCGACGGCGTGCCCGTCGACTTCGAATCCCCACGTGACGCCCGTGAACGAGGCATCGCAACGGTGTACCAGGATCTGGCCATGGCACCGCTGATGTCGGTGTGGCGCAACTTCTTCATGGGCGCTGAACCCATGACGGGCGGCGTGCTGCTACGTAGCCGTTTCATGCGTGAGACTGCCAAGGCCGAAATGGCCAAGATGGGTATCGATCTGCGTGACGTCGATCAGCCCGTCGGCACCCTGTCGGGCGGCGAGCGCCAGTCGGTAGCCATCGCCCGCGCCGTGTACTACGGCGCCCGGGTGCTCATCCTCGATGAGCCGACATCCGCCCTCGGCGTACGCCAATCTGGCGTGGTACTCAAGTACGTACGAGCGGCGGCCGACCGCGGCCTCGGCGTGATCTTCATCACCCACAACCCGCATCACGCCTATCCGGTGGGTGATCGGTTCCTGCTACTCAACCGTGGTCATTCCCTAGGTGACTTCGCCAAGAGCGAGATCACCCGCGACGAGATGACCAAATTGATGGCGGGCGGCAGCGAACTCGAAGCCCTCGAGCACGAACTCGGTATCCGTTAGATCCACACCACCGCCAGCCTCAGGGAATCCGTATCGTACAATTGGGCGTGATGGTGCTGGTGTGACACTGCGCAGCCGTGGTGTCGCACCACGGGTGCGCCTGATCAGGTGTCACGCGTGTGGTGGCACCTCATGCGCGGCTGGTGGTCGTACCGTCGACGCAACAACGTGTCTTGGCAGATCAACACATGCGTGACCCCACACACCTCACGCTGCGTACGTCGCGGGCACCGGCATTGCTCACCGCCAACGCAACGCACAACACGCTGCCTACCCGATCCCCACGGACTGAGACGACCCCCCACAAACAGGGCACTCCAGTTCACCCGCTCTTCACCTGTAGAGCGCTGAGGGTCTGCGGTGGTCGCTGTTTACGGATCAGACGTGGGGCTTACCTCGGGGCTTAATCAACTGTTTCGGGCCGGCGATGCACGGATCTGTCGACGTACTCGTCGTGACCATCGATTGACGACCGGTCCATTGAGTCAGCCCTACCCGTCGTGGAGCGATACCTATGACGCCGATCGTTCTCGACGACATCGATGAGCCAGAGGTGTGGAACCAGCAAGGCCGCCGAGTCGACGCGAGAAGTAGCAAACGACGCGTAACGACCCCCTTCGCGGATGTGGCACGATAGACCCTCTCATCCCGACGAACGGCTCCCCCGCCGCTCGGATATTAGGAGGACACACACATGGAAATGACTGGGTACAAAGATGGTTCACCGTGTTGGGTGGACTGCAGCTGTTCCGATATCGACGTTGCTGCCGATTTCTACGGCGCGCTCTTGGGTTGGTCTTCTCCGGAAGGTAACCCGGATTTTGGTGGCTACCGCAGCGCAACCTTGAACGGCCGCACCGTCGCCGGGCTGATGGGCCAGATGGAGCCCGGCCCGGTCGTCTGGACGACCTACTTCAAGGTGTCCGACTCTGAAGCGTCCGTAGCGCAGGTCACGGCCAACGGGGGCTCCATCATGTACCCGCCCATGGCCGTTGGAGAGCTTGGCCATATGTCCATCTGTGTCGATCCGACCGGCGCCGTATTCGGCCTCTGGCAGCCCGGCCTGCATACTGGCGCTCAGGTGGTCAACGAGCCGGGCGCCTTCTGCTGGAGTGAGCTGGTCACCACAGACATGGAAGCGGCAAAGGCCTTTTACCATGCCGTCTTCGGGTTGGGGTTGGCCGGCACTCCCGAGTATGCCGAGCTTCAGCTCGATGGCACATCCGTGGCCGGCATCATGCCAAAGAACGAGATGATGCCCGCGGACATGCCGTCGAACTGGGGCGTCTACTTCGCGGTCGAAAACTGCGACGACTCGCTCGCACAGGCGAACGAGCTGGGCGGGTCGACACTGATGCAACCGATGGATGTTCCCAATGTCGGGCGTATGGCCGTGCTTACCGACCCCAATGGGGCGCCGTTCAACATCATTGCGCTTGGTGTGCCTGCAATCTAAACCTTTAGGTGACGGTTATACTGTCTCCGATAAGGGGCCGACTTTGGTCTGTTCGTGCCCATTTGTGCGAAATGGTGGCATGTTTTCGGGGTGGGGCAAGCATGCTCCCACCCCGGGAATAGATTCAATTGCTATCCATTTCGTCTCTCGTTATGCTCAAAATGTCCGACACCTTGTGGCGGGCGTTTTCGCACGGGGAGGGGACACCTGGATGCGCATCAACCGTCTTTTGTCAGGTTTTGTCGTCGGTCTGGTTGCAATCGCAACTGCCTTCGTCGGGGGCGTGGTGCTTGCGCCAGACGCGGTGGCGGCGCCCGAGTTCACCGTTGAGGCCGCCGGGGCCACGAACTGCGGCATCGCCTCGCTCGCCAACTGTCGAACCACCATCATTCTCACCGGTACCGATCTGCCCGTCGTCGATGCCGCGCTCATCGGTCTTTCAGTCAGCGGCGCCCAGTCGGTCGTAACGGTGAAGGACACCACCTCGGGCTGGACGGCCGGACGCGAGACCACTTTTTCGAGCTGCGAAGTGTTGGTCGGCGCGTCTACTGCCACGACATTGATTCTGAGCGTCGGAGGTCGGGGCAACCTCTGCAACCGCAGTAACGTGATCACCGGCGGCGATGCACTCACCATCAAGCTTCACAATCCCAACGGATTGGTGTCTGCATCGGTGGATACCAAAGCCACGGTCCCCACCACCACTATTCCGTCTACTGATGAGGTCTCCCCGCCCTATGGTCCGCTGCCCGGCGGAACCTCGAACGAACCGGGTACGGGCCGAGTCGTCGTACGCACGACGAACCTGTCGAGCGCGCCGAAAGCGGCCTGGTTCGGCACCGTCGCGACCAGCGACATCACGCCCGGCGTCGGTCCCGGGCTGTTCAGTGTCGTGCCTCCCCCCGCACAGAGGACGCCGAAGGCACCCAACGGTCTGGCCGAGGGCGTGGCCGTGCAGCTCGTTGACACCGCTTTTGGTGTGACCCCTGAAGCGTGCTTTTCGATCCTGCCCAACGGCTGCGCCGACGAATTCTTTTACATCGATCCCACGACCAGCGCCACGAACGTCACCGACCCCCTCAACCTGAACTTCACCACCAGCATCTCGGCCGGGACGGCGACAGGCAGTACCGCTTGCGGCAAGGCGATCCCTGCCGGGCTCTCCGCTAGCCTTTCGGTCGACGCGGGTGTGACCGGTGGGCCGGTGAATGTTGCGGCCAGTTACGGCTTTTCCTACAACACCGTCGGGCTGCCTCAGGCCTTCGTGGCGTCAGCGACCTTGACTGTCGCCACGCCAATAGAGGCGTCGATCTCGTTGACCGGACAGCTCTCGGGGTGTCAGGCGATACCGATTCCCAGTCTGGGAATACCGAACATAGCCGGGTTCTACGTCATCGTCGGTGGCCAGATCACGGCCAAAGCCACCTTGACGGTCACGATCAACAAGGGCACCTATACGCTGACCGGGGGGTGGATCCCGGGCTCGAATCCGGGAGATCTCAGCGGAGCGACCATGGTCTCAAAATGCGTCGATGCCGACGACAAACCCGCCACGACGTGCGTCAGTACGGCACTGAAGGCCTCGCTCGAAGGCACCGTAGTCGTGTCACCGCTGTGGCTGCAGCTTGGCCCACCGGCAGGAAACGTCGGCGCCGGGCTCTCGGCGGCAGCCACCGGCAAGGTCGACTTCCCCGTGACGGCGGCCACGGGCTACGACATCTGCGTGGCCGGTCGCTGGGCCGCTCATCTGCCCGTAGTCGGCGACTTTGACGGCAATTGGCTGGGGCCCATCAACATCTTGGGTGACGGAGCTCGATGCCCGTTCGGGGCCATCGCTGCTCCCCTCAAAAAAGATCAAACGATCGCCTTCACGGCGCCGCCAACAGGAACCATCGGCGGCGCCGTCACGTTGACGGCGGCGGCAACCTCCACGCTGCCGGTCGTGTTCACCGTGGCCCCCGGAGGTAGCGCTGGTGCCTGCACGATCACGAACGCAACGATCACGAACGCCACGGTGACGTTTACCGGCGCTGGCAACTGTGTGATCAGCGCAGACCAAGCCGGTAACGCTACCTGGAACGCTGCGCTGGCGGCCACGGCTTCGATCGTCGTCTCGGCCGTGCCCGCTATACCGAAGAAGAACCAGACCATCACATTCACACCTCCGATGGCGGGCTCGGTCGGTCAATCGTTCACACCGGCAGCCATGGCCACCTCAGGGCTGGCCGTAACCTTTTCCCTCGCCACCGCAACGACCTCCGGAGCGTGCGCGCTGGCAGCCGGAGTCGTGACATTCACCGGGCCCGGCAATTGTGTGATCAGCGCAGACCAAGCCGGTGACAACGACTGGAATCCGGCGCCACAGGTGCGAGGGAGCACGCCAGTCACGACGGTGTTAGTGAAGACCACTAGCCGCTACGCCCCTATGACCAGCCCGGTCCGTATCCTCGACACACGCGGAGGTCCAACCGCGGACGGGGCCTTCGCCGATCTCGGGATTCGACCCCCCGGTTCGATACTCGAACTCAACGTTAGCGGCAGGGTGGGCGTTCCCGTCGATGCCAGCGCCGCCGTACTCAACGTCATAGCCGTCGATCCAAAGGAGGCTGGATTTGTGACGGTGTACGCCTGCGGACAGCCGACGCCAACCTCTTCGAACCTCAACTACGGTAAAGACCAGGTCGTTTCGAACAGTGTCACGACCCGCGTGGGCGTCCAGGGCACGGTCTGCATCTTCACACAGGCGCAAACCCATTTGATCGCCGACCTCGAAGGCTATTTCCCGCCAAACTCGATTGAGATGCTCGCGGTTCCGACCCGGGTGATAGACACCCGTCCTCCGCTCACGATCGACCCTCGTAATCCGGCCGCTGGGCTCATGGCCGCTGGCAGCGTCTTGGAGGTGGCGATTGGTGGCAGGGCGGGAATACCCGCCGACGCATCGACGGTGACGATGAACGTGACCG